>NZ_AJQF01000387.1:0-1532 GCF_000261705.1 Bradyrhizobium genomosp. III
CCGGTCGATGCGGACGATGCCGCCGTCCAAGGTCATTGCGCCGGCCATGAAGGGTCTCCTCGCGGGGTCATGGCTTGGTCGGCGCAAGCAGCGGATTGGTTCGAAGAGACGCCTCGATGCGGGGCTGGACAAGCCGCTCTGGGTCGGGCTCGGCTCAAAACCGCTCGCCAATCTGCATCCGATGACGCGCAACCTGCTCAACGCGACAGCCCGCTCCGCCGCGATGCGCCGGTGCCGTTCTTCCATTTCTATGGCGGAAAGATGCGACGAGATGTGCTAGGTGAATAAAAGAGCGCTTAAAAACAACCGGAGGATCGGATGATGCGCTTCGTAAGGCCTCTGCTCGCTTCCGTGGCGTTGTACAGCCTGCTCTCGCCGTCCGCCCATGCGGAGCTCGACGTCGCCAGGTTGAAGCAAACCATCGGGACCGCCTTCGAGAGCGAATATCCGAAGCTCGACGCGCTCTATAAGGACATCCACGCCCATCCCGAGATTGCCTTCCAGGAGGAGAAGACTGCGGCGAAACTCGCCGGCGAGATGCGTGCGATTGGTTTTGAAGTCACCGAGCACGTCGGCAAGACGGGCCTTGTTGCCATCTACAGGAACGGTGACGGTCCCACCATCATGGTTCGCACCGAGCTTGATGCGCTACCCATGGAGGAGAAGACCGGCCTGCCCTATGCCAGCCGCGACAAGCAGATCTGGCAGGGCCGCGAGACATTCGTCGCCCATAGCTGCGGCCATGACATCCACATGGCGAGCTGGGTCGGCACGGCGAAGACCCTGGTCGGCATCAAGGACCAGTGGCACGGTACGCTGATGTTCATCGCGCAGCCCGCCGAGGAAGAGGTCGCGGGCGCAAGGGCGATGATCGCCGATGGCCTGTTCACCCGCTTTCCGAAGCCCGATGCGGGATTTGCCCTGCACGACGGCAGTGGGGCCTACGGCTCCGTGACCTACAGGGTCGGGGTCGGATCGTCGAATGTCGACGGTCTCTTCATCAGATTCGTCGGCCGCGGCGGTCATGGCGCGATACCGCAGGCGACCATCGATCCCGTGATGATGGCATCGCGCTTTGTCGTCGATGTCCAGAGCGTGATCAGCCGCGAGAAGGACCCGACCGAATTCGGCCTTGTCACCATCGGCGCGATCCACGCCGGCACCGCCGGCAACGTCATCCCCGACGAGGCCAGGGTGATCGGCACGATCCGCAGCTTCAAGCCGCAGGTGCGCGCGAGGATGCTGGCCGGGATCGAGCGAACGGCGAAAGCGGTGGCGGCGATGGCGGATGCGCCTGCGCCCGAAATCCACCTCGACGAAGGCACCAAGGCGGTAGTGAACGATGCCGCGGTGGTCGGCCAGGCCGAGCGGGTGCTGAAAGCGGCCTTCGGCGACAAGCTCAACGTCAGCCCTGCGAACACGACCAGCGAAGACTATTCGGAATATGTCAACGCCGGCGTGCCGTCGATGTTCTTGAACATCGGCGTTTATGAGCCCGACCGCGTCGCCGCCGCGCGCAACGGCAGCGGCCC
>NZ_AJQF01000388.1:0-1004 GCF_000261705.1 Bradyrhizobium genomosp. III
CGCCCCGGTGCCGAAACCGACCATCCAGACCGGCGTCACCGCGATGACGCTCGCCGTGCTGAGCGCCTTCGATCAAAGGGCCCGGGGGCAGTAGCCCTCCTCGGTGTCCGCGGCTTGATGGATTCTCAGATGCGCAATTGCGCATCGTGGCTCGCGCGAAGGGGCGCGCCCCGGAATGACGCGATTGTGCTGAGCGGACATCGAAAAACGAAAAAATCTTCCCGCCTCCCCCAATGGTGCAGCTCCCCGGCGTCCCTATGTCTTTCCCCAGCGTCACCAAGAACGGACACCGGGCGATGGCACAACGGCAACTCAAGCTTGGCGCGTTCATGCGCCCGATCAGCATCCACACCGGGGCCTGGCGCTATCCCGGGGCCTGGCCTGACGCCAATTTCAACTTCTCGCACATCAAGCAGCTGATCCAGAAGCTCGAGGCCGGCAAGTTCGACGCCTTCTTCATGGCCGATCACCTCGCCGTGCTGAACATGCCGGTCAATGCGCTCAAGCGCAGCCACACCGTCACCTCCTTCGAGCCGTTCACGCTGCTGTCGGCGCTCTCGGCGGTCACCGACCGGATTGGCCTGATCGCGACAGGCTCGACCACCTTCGACGAGCCCTATCACGTCGCCCGCCGCTTCGCCTCGCTCGACCATCTCAGCGGCGGCCGCGCCGGCTGGAATATCGTCACGACATCGAACCCGGACGCGGCCCTGAATTTCGGCCTCGACGATCACATGGAGCATGCCGAGCGCTACAAGCGCGCCCGCGAGTTCTACGATGTCGTCACGGGCCTGTGGGATTCCTTCGCCGACGATGCCTTCGTGCGCGATGTCGAGAGCGGGCTGTTCTTCGATCCTTCGAAAATGCATACGCTCGATCACAACGGTAAATATCTGAAGGTACGTGGCCCCCTCAACATCGCGCGTCCCGTGCAGGGCTGGCCGGTGATCGTGCAGGCCGGCGCCTCCGAGGACGGCAAGCAGCTCGCCGCCGAAACGGCGGAA
>NZ_AJQF01000389.1:0-11172 GCF_000261705.1 Bradyrhizobium genomosp. III
ACATCAAGGGCCGTATGGAAAAGATCGGCCGCGATCCCGAGCATCTGAAGATCCTCCCCGGCGCCTTCGTCGTGGTCGGCGACAGCGTCGATGAGGCCAAGGAGAAACGCGCGCTGCTCGACAGCCGCGTGCATTACGATAGCGCCATCGCCTCGCTCTCGGTCATCCTCGGCACCGATGCCTCGGGCTTCGATCCGGACGGCCAATTGCCTGACATCCCCGAGACCAACGCCAGCAAGAGCGGCCGGCAGCGCATGGTCGACCTCGCCAAGCGCGACAAGCTCACCGTGCGCCAGCTCGCCCAGCGCGTCGGCGGCTATGGCGGGCTGTCCTTCGTCGGCACCGCCAAAACCATCGCCGACCAGATGGAGGAATGGCTGGTCGGGCGCGGCTCCGACGGCTTCAACATCATGTTCCCGTTCCTGCCGGCCGGGCTCGACGATTTCGTCGACAAGGTGGTCCCGGAGCTGCAGCGGCGCGGGATTTTCCGCAAAGAGTATGAAGGGCCCACTTTGAGGGAGAATCTGGGCCTGCCGCGCCCCAAAAATCGGTTCTTCGAGGGATAAGCGGGCCGTTTTGGGTCCTTTCTGCCCCCTAAAACCTTGACATCAGGCGGTTTCTGGCTAGGTTGCCGGCCAACGCGGGCCGTTTGGCCGGCTCCAGATTCCCCAATTTTCTGAGGTTCAGAACATGGCCAAAGCGGTCACCATCAAGGTCAAGCTCGTGTCCTCGGCCGACACCGGCTTCTACTACACCGCCAAGAAGAATTCGCGCACCATGACCGACAAGCTGGTCAAGAAGAAGTACGACCCGGTCGCGCGCAAGCACGTCGAATTCCGCGAAGCCAAGATCAAGTAAAAGATCAAGTCAGATCGCGGACAAGCATTGAAGCGTTTTGCGGGGCCCTTTCGGGCCCCGTTTCATTTTGGCCCTCTCGTGTGTCCCGGACGCGCTGCAGCGTGCAACGCTGCTCCGCTGAGCCCGGATCCAGAACGCGACACGACACCATGCGAGACATGGGCCCCGGCTCTGCAGCGCACCGCACCGGACGATGCTTCGCATCGCCGGGAGCGCTGCGCCGCGGCCGGGGCACGAGAACGAATTGACGTGCTCCACTTTCTGACCACCATGGCCCATCATTACGCAAACGGCTCTTCAACCTTCAGTTGCTCGACCCGTAATGTCTGTTACCGTGCACTTCCCGGCACGGAATTTCCGCCCGGATTTGGGAAGGACATGGTCATGAGATTGTCATCGAGCCTTGTCGTGGTCGTCGCCCGAGGTGCGAGCTGCGCGATGCACAGCATCGCGCGGGGACCGAACGCCTCACGCCGCCTCCAACACCGGCGACGGAGGTTGCGACGGCCGGAGCAGCGCGAACGCGACCTGCACGATGCCGCCGGCCAAGCCCAGCGCCACGCCGATGCGCCAGGCCATGGTGTAGGAGCCGAGCGCGTCGTAGAGCACTCCTCCTCCGTAGGCGCCGAGGAAGCTGCCGATCTGGTGGCTCATGAAGGCGAGGCCCTGGATCATCGCCTGCCAGCGCAGGCCGAACATCTCGGCGACCGCGCCCGCGACCAGCGGCCCTACGCCCATCCAGAGGAAGCCCATGATGGCGCCGAACAGCAACGTCGAGAACGGCGTTGCCGGCAGCATGAAGTACCAGGCTAGCGCCAGCGAGCGCAGGATGTAGATCGCACCCAGCAGCGCCAGCTTGTTCCAGCGCTCGCCGGCCCAGCCGAAGAACAGCGAGCCGAGCACGTTGAAGCCGCCGATCATGCCGAGCGTCTGCGCGCTCAGCATCGGATCGAGGCCGCAGATCGCAAGGTATGACGGCAGATGCGTGGTGAGGAACACCAGCTGCATGCCGCAGACGAGATAGGCGCAGGTCATCACCACGAAGGAGGCATTGCCGAACGCGGTCCTCGCCGCGGTCGCAGCCGTGGCATCGTCGATCTCGTCGGCAGCCGGCTTCGGCAGCGGGACCTGGTCGACGCGCCCGGCGTACCACGCGGCCGGAATCATCAGCACCGACATGACGACGAAGCCGGCGAGCCCGACGCGCCACCCAAACCCCTCGTTGAGCATCTGCCCGATCGGCGCCGACAGCAGCGCGCCCAGCGAGCCCGCGCCGGAGACGATGCCGAGCACGGTCGAGCGCACGGTCGCAGGGACGGCGCGTGCCGCCACCGACATCGCGATCGCGGCCGCGGTGCAGGCCAGCGACGTGCCGATCAACACGCCGGCGCCGATCATGATGCTGACGAGGCCGTTCGCGGTCGCCATCAGAACGAGGCCTGCGATGTACATCAGGGCGCCGACGATCATGATCGGGCGGAAGCCGTAGCGCACCGTCATCGCGCCGGCGAGCGGCTGGAGAAAGCCCCAGGCGAGGTTCTGCACTGCCAGCGCCAGCGTGAAATCCGAGATCGAAATGTGGATGTCGTGCGTCAGCGGCTGCATGAAGATGCCGAGGCTCTGCCGCAGCCCCATGCTGAGCGTCAGCATGATCGAGGCGCCGATCAGGATGGGCAATGTCGGACGCAGGACCTGCAACAGGGGCATATTCTTCTCCCTCGCGGACACGGCGCAAATGCCGTCGTCTGAAATATCGGTTGATTTTGGTTACACAGACCTGTGTACTTAGGCTATGTAGGACCCCAGCTGTCAAGCCAAGAGGATGCGCGTCGCCGCATGGCTCCCCCGCCCGCCCCACAGACGATGAAAGAGCGGATCCTTCAGACCGCCGACAAGCTGTTCTATCTGCAGGGCATTCGCGCCATCGGCGTCGACACCATTGCGGCCGAGATCGGCATCTCCAAGCGCACGCTCTACAACCACTTCCCGTCCAAGGACGCGCTGATCACCGCCTATCTGGAACGCCGCTTCGTGAGCGCGCGGCCCTCCGACAAGCCGCCGGCCGAGCAGATCCTTGCGACGTTTGATTCGCTGGAGCGGCGGTTTGCGGCCAAGGACTTTCGCGGCTGCCCGTTCGTGAACGCGGTTGCCGAGCTGGGCCCTCAGGACCGCGCCGTGAAGAAGATCGCGGTCGCCTTCAAGGAGAGCCGCCGCCTCTGGTTTCGCGACCGCCTGAACGAGCTCGGTGTGACCGATGCGGATGGGCTCGCAACGCAGCTGGTGCTGCTGGTCGACGGCTCGATCGCGCAGGACCTCGTCCGCGACGATCCGGCGATGGCGCGTGCGGCGAAGGAAGCGGCGAAGGTGCTGCTGCGGAATGCGGGGGTGGATGTGGGCGGGGAAGCGAAGCCGGCGATGAAACGGGGCAAGAGAGTGGTCCAGCATCCCTGAGGGAGTGGAATGGCACTCCTCAGGGACGAATTGAACCTTGCCTATCATCGCGCATTGAAGACGCATCACCGATCAATGGCTCGTCCTGCAGACGTCGGTGGCTGAGAGACCGCTTTTGCGCTCCCCTGCCAGCCATGAGAGGGGCAAAGATGGCCCACCCGTTCGGGGTCGAACACTTCCCGATCGCACCCGCCTCGATCCCGCCGATGGCACCTCTCAAGGCCGCGAGCGGGAGATTGGCTGATTTAGTCCTCGGCTCACTCTTCTTTGCCACCATAACCATCGCGATGTCCGGCTGGCTGTACGTGCTCTTTTTGCTTGTCCACGCTGTCGCAGCCTGGCTGCTGGCGTAGTAGCCGCTCCCTTGAGGGCTGGACCTTAGGAACCTTGAGGCCATGGGCTGATTGAACGCCCATGCCAATTTACCCCTTCGATATCCACCATGACGGCGGCGTTTTTATCGGTGACGAAGGGGCCGAAGTTACCGATCTGAGCGCTGCCGAGACGCGAGCTCTTGAGCTCTAGGCCAAGCTATTCTCGATCACGCCCGTCACCGCAGGACAGGCTTCACCAAGATCGAGGTCAGAGACGGCGGAGGCCGGGTCGTGGCATCAACCTCCGCCACAGTCTCTCTGGAACGCTTGATCCCCTGAAGGGATGCGGTCACCGCTCAATGTGAGCAAAATTGACCACCCTGCAAAGACCGCATATGCGACATTTTTCCGCTTATCGCACATATCAGCAGAAGGCGGAGATCGAAATGCTCCCGCCTTCTTGGATCGGAGACGGTAATGGGAAACAAGCCAGGGCCTTTGTCAGAAACCGGGCCGACGATTTTGGAGCACTATATGCGCGCCGCGCGTGAGGACATGGACGGTCCCGCACTCCTCAAGTTGCTGAAAAAGCTTGAGGACGAGATAGCAAGGCGGGGGCGGCTTGCTTGAAAGGAGCGGAGATAAACACCGCCGTGGAATGTCGAGAGGCACGCGATCACAGAGGAAGAGCGATCAGCCGAGGCTAACACACTAGCGAGCGCAGGACTTTTCGGTTTTATTCTCGCCCTTTGCATGTTCGGAGGAGGCTTCACGTTAGTGGCTGCAGGATTTTGCTATCTGGCCCAGTTTGGCGCGACTAATCCCGCGATGCAGACGCAATTCATCGGCTAGCGCCCCAAGCGCTCCTGAGAGGAGTGGACTGCACAGGTCAGTCCCGTAACCCCACGCGCCCCGTCACTCCGGAGCTGTTTTGCCCGGGCCGCCGAGGCCCGGAAGCAATGTCTGGCGATTTCTCTCTGGCCGGACTCTTGCTGCCGCATCGGGACAGACCGTGATGCTTCGTTACACTCCTGTATTGCCCGGACGCGTCGAACGGCGCGCTCCTCCGCACGAGCGATTTCGCTGCCCTCGCCTAACCTATTGATCGAGCTAACGCCGGCTACTGTGCATGGGGTTGTTTTCGCGATTTTGCGCAGCCGGACCTTACGCCGCCTGCGATACCACCCGATTACGCCCGTCGTGCTTGGCGCGGTAGAGCGCGGTGTCGGCGCGCTTGAGCACGTCGGCGACCGCCTCGCCCTTCTGCTCCAGCGTGGTCAGGCCGATCGAGATCGTGACCTCGATGCGCTTCGCCCCTTTGTGAATCGCGAACGGCTCGCCCGCGATCGAGCGGCGCAGGCGCTCGGCGACCATGCCGGCGACGTGGAGATCGGTCTCCGGCATGACGATGACGAACTCCTCGCCGCCGTAGCGGCAGGCCAGATCAATGCCGCGGATCGACTTGCGCACCCGCACCGCGAACTCGCGCAGCACGTCGTCGCCGGCGTCGTGGCCGTAATTGTCGTTGATGGACTTGAAGAAGTCGATGTCCAGGATCATCAGCGCCAGCGGCTTGCCGCGGGTCGCGGCCTGCTCGGCGAGCGTCGCCAGATGGCTCTCCATGTAGCGGCGATTGTGCAGGCCGGTGAGCGCGTCCGTGATCGCCATCTCGATCGAGTTCTGCACGTTGTCGCGCAGATGATCGGTATAGCGGCGGCGGCGGATCTGGGTGCGGGCCCGCGCCAAGAGCTCGATCTTGTCGATGGGACGCAGCAGATAGTCGTTGACGCCGATCTCGAGGCCGCGGAGCAGCCGCGTCGAGTTCTCGGGGTCCGCGATCGCCAGGATCGGCACATGGCGCGTGCGCTCCAGCGAGCGCGCCTGGCTGCACAGGCGGAGGCCGTCGAAATTGTTGAGGTCGAGCGAGACGATCAGCAAATCGTAATTGCCCTCGGCGGCGTGGAACAGCGCCTCCGTCGGGTTCGGCTCGACGTCGATGGTGTGCTCGGCGGCGAGGATCGTGGCCAGCCGCTCGTAGGAGGACGGACGGTCGTCGACCAGCAGGATGCGGCCGCCCTTGCCGGTGTCGGCCACGGCGCTGCGCTCGGGCGCCTGCATGCCGATCTCGAGCGAGGTGATGGCGCGCATGCGCAGCTCATCGGTCATCATCTTCAGCCGCGTCAGCGAGCGCACCCGCGCGATCAGCACGACGTCGGAAACGGGTTTGGTCAGGAAATCATCCGCGCCCGCTTCCAGCCCGCGATTGCGGTCGGACGGACTGTCGAGCGCCGTCACCATGACGACAGGAATGTGGTGCGTCGCCGGATCGGTCTTGAGGCGGCGGCAGACTTCAAAGCCGTCGATGTCGGGCATCATCACGTCGAGCAGGATGATGTCGCATTCGGCGCGTTGACAGATCGCAAGCGCCTCGGTGCCGTTCGAGGCGGTCATCACGTCGAAATATTCGGCAGAGAGGCGGGCCTCGAGCAGCTTGACGTTGGCAGGGACGTCATCGACGACCAGGATACGCGCGGACACTGTGAACTCACTTCCTATCCGATGAAACGCCGGACCGTCTCAATGAATTTGCCGACCGAGATCGGCTTGGACAAATAGGCCTCGCAGCCGCCCTCGCGGATGCGCTCTTCGTCGCCCTTCATCGCGAACGCCGTGACCGCGACGACGGGAATGGAACGCAGCTCCGGATCGTCCTTGATCCAGCGCGTCACCTCGAGCCCGGAGACCTGCGGCAATTGGATATCCATCAGCACGAGGTCGGGCCGCATCTTGCGAACGAGGTCGAGCGCCTCGTAGCCGTTGCTGGTGCCGGAGGTCTGGTAGCCGTGCGCCTCCAACAGGTCGCGGAAGAGCTTCATGTTGAGCTCGTTGTCTTCCACGATCAGGACGGTCTTAGCCATCCCGCCCTCCTGATTGGTCCGCAGACCCATACATGTAACGCCTCAGGCGCCGCTCGCCGGCGCTTCGAAAACTGGATTCAAACTAGCCTCAGATTCGCTTGAGTTTCGTTAAACCCGAGGGTCGACTTTCTGCGATGTGGTTTCCAGTTACTTGCCTGGGGTCGGAAGACTCAGGGCCGAGACTCGGGCATGATGATTCCAAATTAGAGACCGAAAGTTAACGGAAAGGCAAACCGTCCCCTTGAAAAAGCCTGTTCACAACCCCCGCGAAGTCGCTGAAATCGTTGCGATTCAGGCGCTCTCTTTCGTTGCGAGCGATCCCGAGCGGCTGGGCCTGTTTCTGGCCGAGACGGGGGTCGGTCCGGAGACCCTGCGCAATGCCGCCGCGGACCCCAATTTTCTGCTCAGCGTGCTCGATTTCGTGCTGCGCGATGACGCCACCGTGAAGGCCTTTGCCTCGACCGCGGAACTGCATCCGACCAACGTCGCAGCGGCGCGGCAGGTCCTCGGCGACGCGCTCGGCGACCCCTCCTGGGAGCGCGACGTGCCGTGACCGCCCCTGATACGGCCGGGCCCCGCTGCTTCTGCCGGGACTGTCTGGCCGATCTGGACATGGGCGTGAGGCGCTGTTCCGCCTGCGGTTCCCCTCGCCTCGTCCGTCACCGCGCGCTCGCAGGCCTGACCATCGCCCACATCGACTGCGACGCCTTCTATGCGACGGTCGAGAAGCGCGACAATCCTGACATTGCCGACAAGCCGGTCATCATTGGCGGAGGAAAACGCGGCGTGGTGTCGGCCGCCTGCTACATCGCTCGCACCTACGGCGTGCGCTCCGCCATGCCGATGTTCAAGGCGTTGGAGGCCTGCCCGCACGCGACCGTGATCCCGCCGGATATGGCCAAATATGTCCGCGTCGGCCGCGAGGTGCGCCAGGCCATGCAGGCGCTGACGCCGCTGGTCGAGCCGCTCTCGATCGACGAGGCGTTCCTCGATCTCTCCGGCACCGAACGGGTGCACGGCATGATCCCGGCAAAAGTGCTGGCGCGCTTTGCCCGCAACGTCGAGCGGGACATCGGCATCTCCGTCTCGGTCGGCCTGTCCTGCAACAAGTTTTTGGCCAAGATCGCCTCCGACCTCGACAAGCCCCGGGGCTTCGCCGCGCTCGACCAGGAGGAAGCGCGATCGATGCTTGCCGACAAGCCCGTCGGCTTCATCTTCGGCGTCGGACCGGCCACTCAGGAGCGGCTGGTGCAGCGCGGTTTCCGCATCATCGCCGATCTGCAAAAGGCCGACGAGATCGAGATGATGCGGCAGTTTCCGAGCGACGGCCGCAGGCTATGGCGGCTCGCGCGCGGCATCGACGACCGCCGCGTCGAGCCTGATCGGGGCGCCAAGACGATTTCAAGCGAAACCACCTTCGAGACCGACATCCGCGATTTCGCGACGCTGGAGAAGATCCTGTGGCGGCTGTGCGAGAAGACATCGTCACGGCTCAAGAGCAGCGAACTCGCCGGCTCGACCGTCACGCTGAAGCTGAAGACCGCCGATTTCCGCCAGCGCACGCGCTCGCAATCGATCGCGGCCCCGACCCAGCTCGCCGCAAAGATCTTCTCGATCTGCCGCGAGATGCTGGCCAAGGAGACCGACGGCACCGCCTTCCGCCTGATGGGCGCCGGCGTCAGCGCACTGCGCGAGGGCTCGCCCGCCGACGACACCGACATGCTCGACCGCCGCGCCGCCCACGCCGAGCGCGCCGTGGACAGCCTGCGCAAGAAATTCGGCAGCGCGGCGGTGATCCGCGGGATCGCGTATGAGGGCCCCGAAACAGGACAGCCCGAGTGATCGAGACCTGCTCAACTCAATCGCGTTCGAATATCCGCGCACCCGGATAGACGCGCCGGGCATATTGAACGACCAGCTGCCGATCCTGCGTTTCCAGGAACGGAGTTCGGATCTGACAAGACCCGACAATGAGGTGCCACAAACCGTTGAGCTTGCGAATGACGACATTCATTGAGCTTCCTCGTAGTGACCCGAGTGGACTCAAATTGTAAGAATCCGCCGCCGTCACTCAATTGTACGAGCGTAAGATCGGGGCATGAGAAGGATTCGGGGAGATATACGAACGTATGCCCGTCATGGCTTCAACAGCCGCCGGCGCCGATAGCTGCGCAAGGGCTCAAACGATCCTGCAGGAGCTGGCACCATGACGGGCGAGCACAATCTCGGCGCGCTGCTGAGACACATGAGGCCGAAGATGCTGGACGGCACCTTCGTATTTTGCACGATCCCGACCTGCGAGGCCATTCCCGAAGCACTCAAACCGCAGCTGACGTTCCGCGAACAGGAAGGCACGACGCTGGTGATCTCTCGCGAAGAGGCCGAAGCGGCGGGGCTGCGCTACGCGTTCCCCTCGCGCCTGATCACCCTGACGGTTCACTCGGCACTCGACGCGGTGGGCTTCCTGGCCGCGATCACGGCCCGTCTCGCTGAAGCCGGCATCAGCGTGAACGCGGTGTCGGCCTTCCACCACGACCATCTGCTTGTACCCGACGACAGGGCCGACGAAGCGATGGCTGTTCTTCACGGGATTTCGAGCGAGAGGCACTTGTAGCCCGGCGGCAGGCTTCCCGGATTGCGCTGCACTTCATCCGGGCTACGAAAATCAATCCGCGACGGCGATCGCCTCGATCTCGATCAGCCATTCCGGCGCGGCGAGCGCGGAGACGCCGACCAAGGTCGAGGCCGGCGGCTCCATGCCTTCGAAGAAGGCCGAGCGGGCCTTGCCGATGATGGGGCGCAGCTCCGGCTTGTAGTTCACGACGAAGGTCGTGATCTTCACGATGTTGGAATAGCTCGCGCCGGCTGCCTCCAGCGCGTGTCCGAGATTCTGCATCACCTGCGTGGTCTGCGCGGCGATATCGCCCTCGCCGACGATCCGCCCCTCCTCGTCGGTCGAGACCTGTCCCGAAATGTAGATGGTGCGCGCGCCGGTCGCGGTGACGACGTGGGAATAAGCGGGATTGTGATGCAGGCCGCTGGGGCGGAGATGATCGAGCTTGGGCATGGGCTGGCCTCCCTGATGTTTCTGGTTGGGAGGGAGCGTAGCGGGAGAGTATGACGAGAGCTAGATGCGGCGAGCGCCAATCGCACTCCGTCATCCTGAGGTGTGAGCTGCGCGGCGCGAAGCTCCGCGTGGCGAGCCTCGAAGGATGCACGGCCCCGCTGCCGCAGCCAGGCCGTCGCCCTTCGAGGGCCGCTGAAGAAGCGGCCACCTCAGGGTCACGGTGACGGCGTGGAGTGTGCTGTAACCCGGAAAGAGCTTAGCCCCTCAATTACAGGGCTTGCTGTCCTTGACGTCGAACTTGCCCATCGCGCCGGAAATGACGAAGTCGTTGTAGTCGAGCACGAGCTGGCGCGAGACGCCGTTTTCGTAGAGCTCGAACGCCATCGCGTAGACCGGCGTCTGCTCGCCCTCTTTCTGCTGGGCCTCGCGGTCGAAATAGCTGACCGTGACGGGCCAGCGCTTGAGCGATTTCATGTGCTCGTCGGAGGTCGACGGATCCGGCGCGGCGGCGCGGTCGGCGGGGATCGGCTGGCCGATCACGGTCAGCGTGTTGTAGACCTTCTGGCCGTCGTCGGAGCCGTCATAGACGGAGAGCTCGAGCAGCGGCTTGCCGTCCTTGGCGGCGGCGATGATGCGCTGGATCTGCTCGGTCGGGAATACGATCTTGCCGTCGAGGGTGAAATTCTTCGGCGCCGGCAGCTTCAGCTTGACGTTGATGTGGTCCCCGTCGCGCTCGGCCGAGCCATCGACGCGGCCGGCATCGGCCTCGTTCATGCGAGTCTCGATCTTGAAGCGATAGCTTTTGCCCGCGGCGTCTTCCCAGGAGTTGGAGCGGAGGTCGCTCAGCGTGACCTTGCCCTCCCCGCTGTCGAGCTCGGACACCTGGCGGAATTCAGACGTGTAGCCCTCGCACGAGCTTCCGGTGAAGTTGTAGAGGATGCGCCCGCGCGCGCTATTGACCGAATTGGAGCGCGATTTCACCAGGCTGAGATCGTAAAGCGCCTGGTGCGCAAGGAACGGACCGTTGGCGGCCTGCGCGCCGTCGGCGAGGCCTAAACCGGCCGCCGCGAGCGCCATTACACCGAGCGAAGTCCGGAAAAGGTGCACCATGTCTGTTCCTTGGGGACGCGTCTTGGGATGCGCAGATTCGACATTTTAATGACCGTTCCATTGCGTCGCAACTGAGGCCGTTTCACGTAAAGTTGCGGCCCCACCGTTGAACCTGCGGCCTCGCCTCGGCAAAAGGCAGCCTGCTGCGGGTTGCTTGCATGTGGCGGCACGATGGGCGAAACAGGGCGCGGCCGGCCTCCCACGGATGCCGGGGCGAATGGAATTTCTGGACAACGAGGTCGAACATGGCGGGCACGGTCGAGCAAAAGCTGGCGGAACAGGGCATCAAGCTGCATGAGGCCCCCACGCCCGTGGCCAATTACGTCCCGTTCGTGCGCACCGGTAATTTGCTGTTCGTCTCCGGCCAGGTCTGCTTCGACCCCGCCGGCAAGCTGATCGCCAAGGGCAAGCTGGGCGCCGGCGTCTCGATCGAAGACGGCGCGGCGGCGGGCCC
>NZ_AJQF01000390.1:0-17605 GCF_000261705.1 Bradyrhizobium genomosp. III
GGTCAAGGCGGCGCTCGGCGACCTCGACAAGGTCGTGCGCGTGGTGCGCCTTGGCGGCTTCATCAACTCGGCCCCCGATTTCCTGGATGGGCCGAAGGTCCTGAACGGCGCCTCCGACCTGATGGTCGCCGCCTTCGGTGACAAGGGCCGCCATGCCCGCACCACCGTCGGCGTCGCCTCGTTGCCGGCAGACGCGGCGGTCGAGGTCGAAGGCGTGTTCGAGGTCGCCTGACGGACAATGCGCGCTCCTGATTGGCTGACAGCCCGGCCGGTCGCCCATCGCGGCCTGCATGACATTTCCCGTGGCATCGTCGAGAACATGCCGGGCGCGGTGCAGGCTGCGATCGCAGGCAATTTTTCGATCGAGGTCGACATCCAACTCTCGGCCGACGGCGAGGCCATGGTGCATCACGACCATGCGCTGGGCCGCCTCACCGAGGCCACCGGCGAGGTCGTGTCGAAGACCGCCGCGGAGCTGAAGGCCGTCAAATTCAAGGACACCGACGAGCGGATGATGTCGCTGTCCGACCTCTGCGCCATGGTCGCCGGCCGCGTGCCCCTTGTGATCGAGGTGAAGAGCCATTTTGGCGGCGACCGCAAGCTGGTGAAGCGGATGGCCGAGGTGCTGGCGTCCTATGACGGCCCCGCCGTCGGCATGTCGTTCGATCCCGACCAGGTGCTGGCACTGCGCGAGCTGCTGCCCTCCCGCCCGCGCGGCATCGTCGCGCAGCGGACCTATGAGGACGACTATTGGGCCAAGCTCACGCAGCCGCAGCGCGATAGCATGCTGTACCTGCGCCACGGCTTTCAGACCCAGCCCCATTTCGTCGCCTTCAGGGTCGACGACCTCCCGGCCCCCGCCCCCTGGATCGCCCGCAATCTGTTCGGCTGCGCCCTGCTCGGCTGGACGGTCCGCACCCCGGAGCAGCGGACGCGGGTCGGGCAATATGCCGACCAGATGATCTTTGAGGGGTTCGTGCCGTAGGGCACGCTCGTGTCTCGGACAAGCTGCAACGCTTCGGCGTTGCGGCGCAGAGCCGGAACCAATCTGTCCGCGAGCGCGCTGCCACATGGGCCCCGGCTCAGCAGCGCCCCACTGCGTGCTGCGCTGCGTCCGGGGCACGAGAGCCGTGCTCCCGCACCCTCTTGAAGTCACTGCTGCAATGCACGATCTTGGGCAACGATGGCATCATCCGAAATCACGCTCGAGGCCGTACCTTCGATTGGCGAGGTATCCCGGGAGGACTGGGACGCCTGTGCCAATCCCGGCAAGGTTCTTAACGAAAAGGCCTGCAACGGGCTTGGCGCGGGAACCTCATCTGGACTTCCAGGCGATTCCCTCGGCCTCTCAAAACCTGCCTATAACCCGTTCGTCTCACACGCCTTTCTCTCGGCCGTTGAGAAATCGGGTTCGGCGACAATCCGCACGGGCTGGGGACCGCGGCATCTCGTGGCCAAGGTCGACGGCCGCGTCGCCGGTGTCGTGCCCTGCTATCTGAAATCGCATTCGCAAGGCGAGTACGTCTTTGATCGCGGTTGGGCGGACGCCTATGAGCGCGCCGGCGGACGCTACTATCCGAAGCTCCAGGTCTCGGTTCCCTTCACGCCGGCCACAGGCCCGCGCCTGCTGGTCCGTGACGGCGTCGATCACGAGCGCATCATGGACGCACTGGCGAGCGGGCTGGTAGCGCTCTGCGGCGTCAGCAAGGCCTCCTCCGTCCACGTCACCTTCGCGCGCGAGGCCGAGTGGAAGCTGCTCGCCGAGCACGGCTTCCTGCAGCGTACCGACCAGCAGTTCCACTGGCACAATGAGGGCTTTGCGAGCTTCGACGACTTCCTCAGCACCCTGAACTCGCGTCACCGCAAATCGATCAAGCGCGAGCGGCGCGATGCGCTCCCCGCCGGGATCACCATCCACTGGCTGACGGGAAAAGACATCACCGAGGATGCCTGGGACGCCTTCTTCGCATTCTACATGGAGACCGGCTCGCGCAAATGGGGCCGTCCCTATCTGACGCGGGAGTTCTTCTCGCTGATCGGCGAGACCATGGCAGAGGACGTGCTGCTGGTGATGGTCCGCCGCAACAATCGCTGGATCGCGGGCGCGATCAACTTCATCGGCTCGGACACGCTGTTCGGCCGCAACTGGGGCGCGGTCGAGCATCATCCGTTCCTGCATTTCGAGGTCTGCTATTACCAGGCGATCGACTTCGCCATCAAACGCGGCCTCACCCATGTCGAGGCCGGCGCGCAAGGCGAGCACAAGATCGCGCGCGGCTACCTGCCACGCACAACCCATTCCGCGCACTTCATCGCCGATCCCGGCCTGCGCCGCGCGATTGATGATTACCTCAAGCGCGAGCGCGCCTATGTCGCCGAAGCCGGACGCGAGCTCGCCGAGCTCGGCCCGTTCCGCAAAGGCGCCGACGAGGCGCCTTGACGGTTTGCCGTCGCTGGTGACAGTAAGCGCAAAATTCCAAGCGCAAGTTTCTCGGGGAGCCGCCATGACCGCCTACGACACCAACAACATCTTCGCGAAGATCCTGCGCGGCGAGCTGCCCTGCTCCAAGGTCTATGAGGACGAGCACGTCTTCGCGTTCCTCGACATCATGCCGCGCGTCCCTGGCCACACGCTGGTGATCCCGAAGGCCCCTGCCCGCAACATCCTCGACATCCAGCCGGACGACTACGCCCATGTCGCCCGCGGCGCGCACAGGATCGCCGCAGCCGCGATGCAGGCATTCAAGGCCGACGGCATCACCATCCAGCAGTTCAACGAGCCCGCCGGTGGACAAGTGGTGTTTCACCTGCACATGCACGTGATGCCGCGGCACGACGGCGTGGCAATGCTGCCGCCCGCCAGCCGCAAGGAAGACGCCAAGGTGCTGGAAGAGCACGCGGCGAAGCTGATCGCGGCGTTAAAGGGTTGATGTCATTCCGGGGCGCGCCCCCTTGGCGCGAGCTATGGTGCGCAATTGCGCACCTGAGAATCCATTTCACCACCGACTCTGACGCCTGATGGATTCCGGGCTCGCGCCTTCGGCGCGCCCCGGAATGACAGATTACTCCGTCTCGAAATCCCCTGGCTGGGGCGCCGCCAATGGCGTGAACTCGCACCGATCTGGCTTGATGTCGATCAGCGGCGTGTTGTCGAGGCAATCGAGCCCGCGCACCAGGATCGCATTGCCCTCGATGCCGACCAGCTTCACGATCGACGTGCCGATCGGATTTGGCCGCACCGGCGAGCGCAGCGAAAAGGTGCCGCGGGTTTTCTCGTTGTTCTTGGGGCTCTGCAGGATGATGTCGCGGCGCGACTGGTCGAGCCAATAGAGCACTTCGAGATTGCTGTAGAAATCGACGCCCTTGATGGCCGGCACGAACGGCTCGAAGATCTCGAGGCGGCAGATCGGGCCGTCCTGACGTCCCTGCCGCGGCGTCTCCAGCCGCGAGGTCCAGGGCGTGCGGATGCGGCCGATGAAAACGAGACCGGCGTCCTGTGTCGGTGGCAGCTTGATGGCGACCTCGCCCTCGCGGAGCTCCTGTTCGCGAACCATATTTCCTGTTCCTTGGCTGTTCGCCGGCGGTTTTAGCCCAACCACCACTTGCCGGCCAGCATGAAGACTTCGCCGGTCACGACGCCCGCAAAGATCGAGCGGCGGGTCAGCAGGAACACGACGAGGCCGGCGGCCACCGCGCCATAACGCAAGGTATCAGGCACGCTCGCCAGCGCACCCGGCGGCTCGACCACGATCTGGGCGATGACGCCGGCGAGGATGGCGGTGGCGACCGCCCTCACCCAGACCAGCAGTTCGGAGCCTTCGTCGATGCCGCCGCCAAACCACAGGCCCAGCATGCGCCAGATCTGGTTGGGCACGACCCCGGCGACGAACAGCACCGCCAGCGCATGCCAGTCGCCGATCGCTTGCGCAAAACTCACGCGCGCACCTCCCGCCACCAATGCACGCCATAGGCGATCGTGCCGGCCGCCACCCCGCTGACCAGGATATCGACACCGGAGTTCATCTTCGCGGCCAGCGGATAAAGCAAGATGCCCAGCACGAGCGCGACGACATCGGCGACCTCGCGGCTGTTGCGCGCAGTCGAGAACAGGAACGACAGCGGCGTCAGCAGCAGGATCGCCGCTCCAAGCGTCTGCGTCAGGTTGGCGGCGAGGAAATAGCCGACGGTGTTGGCGACGAGGCACACCGAGACGAGGCCACAGCCGAGCCCGTGGACAAACGCAATCCGCCGCTCGCGCGGCACCTGCGGCAGGAAACGGTGACACTCGACCCACAGCGTCACCGCGGTGAGATGCGCGGCAAAGACCAGCTCGCGCCGTTTGGTCGTCGGCGTCCGCATCAAGGGCAGCACCGAGACCACCATCGGGAACAGCCTGATGGCGCTGACGGTGACTGCAATCGCCGACTGGATGACGGTGGCGCCGGAGCCGAGCGTGGTGATCAGGATGATCTGCGCCGGCCCCGCCCAGACGAACAGCGTCGAGGCGAGCGCCCAGGCCAGACTGAAATGGGTGTCATGGGCCAGCGCGCCGATGCCGAGATAGGTCACGAACAGCACGATGGTGAGGATCGTCTGCGTGATCGAGCGCAGGCCCCAGCCGAAGGCAAGCCACCGGCTATTCCATTGTGGTGAATCGAGCGGAGGAAGCGCCACGGGAGTCTTGGCCGGGTTGCGGAATCGTGCCCGCATAACGGGCAATGCGGCGCCTCGCGTCAAGGAAGCGCGCGGCGGGGCTGGCATGCGTGACGCACCCAGCGCCGTCATTCCGGGGCGCGCCAAGCGCGAGCCCGGAATCCATCGGGCCGCAGAGACAGCCTCGCGATGGATTCCGGGTTCGCGACTTCGTCGCGCCCCGGAATGACAGCCTACCCCGCGACACCCTTGTTCTTCAGTACGAAGCACGCCCCGCCGGCCTTGCGGATGCGGTTGCACAGATCATCCGCCTCGCCGCGCGTGTCGGCGCCGATGCGCACCTGGTAGAACGCACGGGTGCCGCGGCTGCGCATCACCGAACTCAGCAGGCTCGGATCACGCTCGCCGATCGCGGCACCGAGCCGCGTGACCGCGCGGGAGTACATCGCCAGCGCCCTGTTACGGTCGAAGCCGGCGGCGAGCTGCACGCCCCAGGCCTTTGCGGCCGCAAGCTCCACATGCTGCTCGAGCTCGGCGACGAAAGCATTCGGCGCGCGCTTGAGCAGCGCCATCAGGTCGCGACAGCTCGTCGGCGGCGCGCTCGGCGGGCCCTTGCCGGTCGCGCCTGCCTTGGCCCAGGCATCGACGCTGGTGCCGGTGATGGCCAAGACATAGTTGCGGGTCTGCTCCGGCATGCCGCCGGTGCCCGCGAGCCATTCCTGCACGCGCCGCGGACCTGCGTTGTAGGCAGCGGCCGCGAGGCCGAGATTGCCGAACTGGTTGCGTAGCTCGTTCAAGAATTCTGCCGACTTCGGCAATGCCTGCACCGGATTGAACGGATTGAGCAGCCCGCGCTCGCTCGCGGTGCCCGGCATGAACTGCGCGATCCCCTGTGCGTGCTCGCCGCTGCGTGTCGTGGGACCTACCGCATCGGCCTGGAAGCGGCTTTCCTGCCAGATCACCCGGGCGAAGAATTCCAGCGGGAGATTGGCATCGCGCGCGGCGGCCTCGATGATCAGGCAGATCGACTCCCGCGTGTCGCTCTCGCGCGCCGACTCGGGCGATGGCGACGGTTTTGCGGGGGCTTCGGGGCCGAGCTGCGTGGGAGGAACCGGTGCGTCCTCGGCCAGCGCCGACGTGCAGACGAACGCTGCCACGAGCAGCTGCCAGATCAGCCTCTGGACCCCACCAAGCTGCATTTCGCTCCAAGCCCTTGAACTCGGGCCCCAAGGCAACTAGCAACGGCCGGAATAATCAACGCTGAGCTCGGCCAAAATGCGGACAATCTATTTTGATCTCGACGGCACACTCACCGATCCAAAGCCCGGGATCACCGGTTCGATCCAGTATGCCCTGAAAAAACTCGACCAGCCGGTCCCGAGCCAGGACGAGCTGACCTGGTGCATTGGGCCGCCGCTGCATGCCAGCCTGAAGAGGCTCGTCGGAACCGACGAACTTGCTGACCGGGCGCTGCTACTCTACCGCGAGCGGTTTTCCGAGGTCGGCCTGTTCGAGAATGCGCTCTATCAGGGCATCCACGACACGCTCGCCGCGGTGGCCGCGACGACGCCGCGCATGTTCGTGGCGACCAGCAAGCCCGCGGTCTACGCTACCCGCATCGTCAATCATTTCGGCCTGAAGCCGTATTTCGAGCGCGTGTTCGGGTCCGAGCTCGACGGCACCCGCGTCGACAAGCGCGATCTGCTGCGCTACGCGCTCGACGAGACCAAGGTCGACGCGAGCAGCGCCATCATGATCGGCGACCGCAGCCACGATGTGATCGGCGCCCGCACCAACGGCATGACCGCGATCGGCGTGCTCTATGGCTATGGCAGCGAGACCGAGCTCAGGGACGCCGGCGCGCATCACATCTGCGCCGCACATCCCGAGCTGCTCGGTCATTGCGTGGGCTAGGCGCTGACGGTCTCCACCGCCGTCAACATGCCGGTCTTGGCGTGGCAGTTCAGATATTCGAAGAACTGCTCGTCCGCAGCTGCCACCGTGACCTCGTGATAAAGTCGCAGCTTGGCTGACGGGCCGAGCGTGGACAGATACTTCATCGCGGCACCAAAAATCCTGACATGGGTTGGATGCGACTCCGCCCAGCGTTCGAGCGCCGCCAGGCTCTTCCACCAGCTCTGGCCGTAGGACTTTTCGCTCACGCTGCCGTCGGCCTGGAGCACCTCCATGTAGCGGTTGGCATAGCAGCCGATCGCAAGCCCCTCGTCGCGCAGGAAATCCATGCCCTCGCGCAGCACCGGCTCGACATCATCGAGATAGAGCTTTCGCTCGGATGCCTCGGTATCGCTCCAATCCTGCCCGGACCTGATCAGGCAGAGATTGTCGTGCGCCGTCACGCGCAGCCGCGCACCGTCCCGGATCAGCTCCGGCGCGCCACCGGGCGCCATCGCGTCGGTTTGCGACAGCGGAATACGGTCGCGCATGCCGCCCCAGTAAGCGTGCTCCTGCACCTCGCCGCTCATGCCGCCGGCGATCGAGGCGACGCCCTCAGTCCGGTCGGGCGAGGAGAACAGTGTCTCGTGCCGCGCTACAATGGGACGCAGCACTTCGACGAAGGTGCCGATGCCTTCGCGCTGCCGTCCGGTCCAGGCCTCGCGCGCCGCTTCGAACCAGGCGTCGAAGCGTGCGATGTCGTCCCAATAGCCCACCGAGACGACGGTCTCGTATCCGGCTTGATCGACATAGTGCGCGCGATCCCAATGCGAAGGCCCGCCTGCCGCAGCGAAATAGCGCGCGATGTCGGCGAGCGCCTCCGTCGCGGCCACCGGCGCCGTGCCGCGATGCTGCACGCCGAAATAGGCCATCACGACACGGCTCACGCCGGGCCTGTAGCGCGCCACAAAGGACGGATATGGCGGCTGGTAATCATCAGGCACGCGCTTGTGGCGCGTGCGCGGGTTTTCGAGATGCCGAGGAATTGCAGATTCCACGATCGTACCCTCCCCTCGATCTCGGTGATCAGCTCGCCGCCGCGGCGATGTCCGTGGGCTCGACGGTATCCACCGGCAAGGCAAATTGCTCGACGCGTTGGTACCGCTTCTTGTTCAGGAGCAACCGCGTCACGTCGGGCCGTGAATAATGCCCGGCCGGATCTGCCGCGTTCTTGGCAACACCGATGGCGCCGAGGTCGATCTCGGCGATCAATAACCCCTCCTGATCCGGCGCCAGCTTCTCGCCGATCTGGCTGCCGTCGGGACCGTAGATCGCCGCAAAGCCGCCGCCGGCATGCAGCAGCGCGTGCTTGTCCGGCCGGTCGCAAAGTTCGTCGATCATCGCTTGCGAGACCGTCGCGCAAGGCGCGAGCACGAAGCAAGAGCCCTCCACCGCATAGACGCGCGAAGCGGCGTTGTTGACCTCGGCGCCGAGCGCCGGCGCGAAGGGATCATAAAGCGAGAAGCTCGGCCAGGCCGCGACATGCACCTGCTCGTTCTGGGCGTACATCGCGTATTTGGACAGCGGCTGGAGATGCTCCCAGCAGCACAGCGCGCCGAGACGGCCGATGTCGGCCCTCGCATGCACGGCGAGATCGCTGCCGTCGCCCTCGCCGTAGACGGTACGCTCGGCATGGGTCGGCCGCAGCTTGCGGCGTTTGGCGATGGTCTCGCCATCGGGCCCGATCAGCCATTGCGCCAGATAGAGGCTGCCGCCGTCGCGTTCGGACAGGCCGATCACGGCGGTGAGCCTGGCCTTGCGTACGGCATCGCGCAAGCGCTCGGCCTGCGGGCTGTCATAGGACAGCGAGTTGTCGAAATAGCGCTGCACGAAGCCGCGGCCGATCGCCCAGGCCGGCGAGTCCATCCAGATATGCCAGGGGTAACCGGGGATGAAGGCCTCGGGAAAGGCGATCAGCCTGGCGCCCTTCTCCGCGGCCTCCCTGATCAGCGCGATCGACTTGTCGATGGAGGCGTCGAGATCGAGCCAAGCCGGCGCCGCCTGCACCACCGCCACCTTGTATTTCGGATGTTCGATGCCCATTGCCGCCTCCATTGCCGGTTGATCGGAAGCCATCTCCGATGCAGTCTATTGGGCCAAAGCGGGCAACCAGCCGCTCGACCGCGGCGGAACAAAAACTCGACCGGCCGGGATTTCGGCCCGGTACGGGATTTGCCTCGGATCGGGCTGGATCTGCGCCAACATGCGATTTCGCTGGATGTGAAAGGGAGGCCTGCCGATGCCAATCCAGTTCACGACGGACGGCAGCCCGGGCTACCGGCGGCTCGCCCTCTGGCAGGACATCGTCTGCGACGTCTTCGTCGGGCTCGACTGCAAATCCGATCTCGGCAGCGCCTTTCGCGGCTCGGTCACGCAAATCCCGCTCGGCAAGGCCGTATGCTCCGAGGTCTGCTCCGATCGCCAGCACGTATTCCGTACGCCCTCCCGCATCGCGCGCTCGGATCAGGATTTCGTCCTGGTCGCGCTCGGCCATCGCGGCGACGGCGGCGTGGTGCAGGACGGCCGCGAGACTGTAGTTCATCCCGGCGAGTTCGCGCTCTACGACACCACGCGCCCCTATGAGCTGAAGTTCAACGACGCCTTCACGCAGACCATCTTCAAGGTGCCGCGCGAGATGTTGCAGCGCCGGCTCGGCGGCACGGAGACGCTGACCGCGATGTCGTTTGGCACTGAGGCACCGCTCGAGCGGCTCGCCTATGATTTCATCTTCCGGCTTTGCCAGAGTGCCGACCGGCTCGCCCCTGGCAACGCCGCTGTTCTGTCCGAACAGGCCGTCGATCTGCTCGCGATGGCGCTGAGCGAGCGGCTCGGCAAGACGTCGCTGCCATCCTCGACCCACCGCTCTGCGCTGATCTACCGGCTCAAGGCGCATGTCCGCGCCCATCTCGCCGACCCCGACCTTTCATTGCCGGAGACCGCGGCTGCGCTCGGCATTTCGCCGCGCTACGTGAACGACCTTCTCGCCGACGAGGAGACCTCGTTCCAACGTTACGTCCTCGCCGAACGCCTTGCGCGGTGCCGTCGCGACCTCGCCTCGCCCATGCTCGTCCATCGCCACATCAGCGAGATCGCCTTTGCCTGGGGTTTCAACGACCTCTCGCATTTCGGCCGCGTCTTCCGCGAGCATTTTGGCATGTCGCCGCGCGATTTCAGGCAGAGCCAGCTGCGGCACTGAGCAGCCATCTTCGCAAGCCTTCGTCCTGGACGAAGGCAACGCTCGCCAATTCCAGATTGTCTTGCGTTGCGGCGTGGATCAGGCTGCCACGCATGAGGACTCAGACGACGATAAGCGGAAGCGAGCTGTTGCTGAGCGTCATCGCGATCCGTCTCGCCGTGCTGGTCGTGGTGGGATGGGGTTTGACTCTGCTGCCGCAGCAGACGCGCAATCGAGAGCTCGGCTGCGCTCCCCCATCCCAGGCAAGGGACGAGCCGAAACTTTCGGCGAAGCTTGTCGGCCCGCGCATCGTTGACGCCGCGTTCGACGATATGCTTCGGCACGATTAGGGCGTCCGAGCAAGGCCGGTATGTGAGCGCGTGATAGGACAAGGCACCCGCTTGCGCTAACCTCGATGCCGAGGCCGCAACGATCAATCAGCGGCAGCCGAGGAGCATTTCGATGGAATACCGACGCTTGGGCCGGTCAGGCCTCATGGTGCCCGCCTTGAGCCTTGGCACCGGCACCTTCGGCGGCGTCGGCCGCCTTGCCGCGTGGGGCACGACGGACGCGACCGAGGCGCGGCGCCTGCTGGACGTCTGCCTCGAGGCCGGCGTGTCGATGTTCGACACCGCGGACGTCTATTCGCTCGGCGAGTCCGAACGCGTTCTCGGCGAGGCCATCAAGGGCCGCCGCGACAAGGTGCTGGTCTCGACCAAGGCCACGTTTCGCTTCGGCGACGGCCCGAACGACATCGGCTCGTCACGGCAGCATCTGCTCGCAGCCATCGACGGTTCGCTGAGCCGGCTCGGCACCGACTACATCGACTTGTTCCAGCTCCACGGCTTCGACGCCTTCACCCCGCCCGAGGAGGTGCTCGCGACCCTCGATACGCTCGTCCGCGCCGGCAAGATCCGCTATGTCGGCGTTTCGAATTTTTCCGGCTGGCACCTGATGAAGTCGCTCTCTGTTGCCGACAAGCACGGTTTTCCGCGCTACGTCGCCAACCAGACCTATTATTCGCTGATCGGGCGCGATTACGAATGGGAGTTGATGCCGCTCGGCCTCGACCAGGGGTTAGGTGCCGTGGTCTGGTCGCCGCTCGGATGGGGACGCCTCACGGGCAAGCTTCGCCGAGGTCAGCCGAAGCCCGAGGTGAGCCGCCTGCCCAAGACCGCCGAGTTCGGCCCGCCGGTGCCGGACGAGCATGTCTATCGTGTCGTCGATGCCATCGACGAGGTCGCGAAGGAAACCGGCAAGAGCGTGTCGCAGATCGCGCTGAACTGGCTGCTGCAGCGCCCGACCGTATCGACGCTGATCATCGGCGCGCGCAACGAGACGCAGCTGCGCGAAAATCTCGGCGCGGTCGGCTGGTCCTTGACCAAGGACCAGGTCGCAAAACTCGACGCGGCGAGCAAGGTGACGCTACCCTATCCCTACTGGCACCAGCGCACGACCTTCACCGACCGGAACCCGCCGGCGGTCTAGGCCTCGTTGAGCTGCATCAAGCCCGCTCGCGCCGGCCGTGGCACAATGCGGCCGCGAGGCCGCGATGCGCCGATTTGCCATGAAGGCTCTGTTCACGGTCCTCAATCTCACCCGCACCGAGCGGACGCGGATCGACCGGGACCGCGCCGTCCTGGTCGTCTCGACGGTGGTGACGCTCGGCCTCATTGCGCTCTACGTGTTCGGGAAATCGACAGCACGCTGGTAGGGTGCGCGGCCGTTCCGGTCGATGCCGACCGCCTGCGGCACAGGAACCGTCCGTGTCCTGCCGGGTTGCGATCCATCCTGCAATTTCCTAATCGGGAGACGGAACACGGCTCGAATCAAGCGCGCCTCCATCATGTCGTCCGCCCCCATCGAGCACGCCGACGGCCTGCCGCAGCCACAGCGCAACCAGGCGGTGCTGACCATTGCGCTGGGCATCATCATGGCGGTGGTCGACAGCGCCATCGCCAATGTCGCGCTGCCGACGATCGCGGCCGACCTCGACGCCAGTCCGGCCTTCTCGATCTGGATCGTCAACGGCTACCAGCTTGCGATCACGATCTCGCTGCTGCCGCTGGCTTCGCTCGGCGAGATCGTCGGCTATCGCCGCGTCTATCTGGTCGGGCTGGTGCTGTTCACGCTGGCATCCGCCTTCTGCGCGCTGGCGCATACGCTGCCGCTGCTCACGATCGCGCGCATCATCCAGGGCTTTGGCGCGGCCGGCATCATGAGCGTCAACGCGGCGCTGGTGCGCTTCACTTACCCGCGCAGCCAGCTCGGCCGCGGCATCGGGCTCAACGCGCTCGTCGTCGCCTTCTCGGCCGCCATCGGCCCGACGCTCGCCGCAGGCATCCTGGCGGTCGGAAGCTGGCCGTGGCTGTTCGCCATCAACGTGCCGCTCGGCGCGGTGACGCTGGTGCTGGGCCTGCGCAGCCTGCCGCACACAAAGCCCGCCAGCCATTCGTTCGACTGGCAGAGCGCGGGGCTTTCAGCGATCACCTTCGGCGTCGGGATCGCAGCCGTCGACAGCGTCGGTCATGGCGAGGCCGCCATCACCTGCCTGATCCAGTTCGCCATCGCTCTGGTCGCAGGCGCGCTGCTGATCTGGCGCGAAACCCACATGACCTCGCCGCTGCTGCCGGTCGACCTGTTGCGCATCCCCGTGTTCGCGCTGTCGATCGCGACCTCGATCGCCTCGTTCTGCGGGCAGATGCTGGCCTTCGTCGCGATCCCCTTCTACCTCCAGAGCCGCTTCGGCTATTCGGCGGTGCATATGGGCCTCCTGATCACGCCATGGCCGATCGCGGTGGCGTTCGCAGCGCCGCTGGCCGGCCGCCTGGTCGAGCGTTATCCGGCCGGCCTGCTCGGCGGCATCGGGCTCACGCTGTTCGCCTGCGGCCTCGCCGCGCTCGCCTTCCTGCCCGCGGACCCCACACCGTTCGACGTGATCTGGCGCATGGCGCTGGCAGGTGCCGGATTCGGTCTGTTCCAGACCCCCAACAACCGCACCATGATCGCAGCCGCCCCGCGCGAGCGCGCCGGCGGCGCCAGCGGCATGCTTGGCACGGCGCGTCTGCTCGGCCAGACCACTGGCGCTGCGCTGGTGGCGTTGTTGCTCGGACGGTATCCGGTTGAGGGGACCAGGCTGGCACTGCTCGCAGGCGTCGGGTTTGCACTCTGCGGCGCGGTGCTGAGCATGTTGCGGCTGTCTCCGGCTGGCGCGCGCGGCGCCGAACACGTCCGCGTGCAGGACGATCAGCGCCTGCGGGGCGACTGACAGAGCCCACCTTCCGGTGCCTGCTATTCCCGTGCACAACCCCTGCGTGGCTTAACTATCAGGACCAATGACCTATTGCCCTCGCGCTCCGGTTGCGCTTGATTGGCGCGGGGAATAAGGGGCACTTCATGCGTTCATTGGGAATTGTGGCGCTCAGCGTCATGCTGGGCGGTTGCGCGTCTGTGACGCGCGGCACGACCGAAAACATCAGCATCTCATCGACACCGTCAGGCGTGGAGGCTGTGGTCAGCGGGCTTGAGGTGCCGACAACCTGCACAACACCTTGCGCCATCGTCGCCAAGCGTAGCGCCGACATCACGATCACCTTCGAAAAGGAAGGCTATCAACCCCAGACGGTGCAACTCACCAAGGAAGTGTCGGGCACGGGCGCCGCCGGCTTCGCCGGCAATCTCCTCGCCGGCGGCGTCATCGGCATGGGCGTTGATGCCGCGACCGGGGCGGCCACCGATCACAAGCCCAATCCGGTCATCGTGACGATGCAGCCGACCGCCCCCGCCCGCAGCGCGCGGCCGGCCGCGCCGCGCAAGCCGCGTCCGCCAGCGGCCGCGCCCGAAGCCGGGACGTAAGGGTCACACACAGCCTCGGAAACAAAAAAGGCCGGCTTCGCAGCCGGCCTCTTTCTGTTCATGATGAGCGCTGGATCAAGCCTTGACCAGCGGGCCCTTGGAGGTCGGCCCCTTCGAGCCGCCGGGACCGCCCGGCTTGGACTTGCCCGGCGGCCGCTTGCGGGCCCCCGGCAGCTTCTCCTGCTTCGGCGTGACCGGGCCCTCGACGAATTCGAACCCGATCTTCTCCTTGGTCTCGTCAGCCTCGTCCTTGACCAGGACGACGCGGACGTGGCCGCCGCCCTTCAGCTTGCCGAACAGCACCTCGTCGGCGAGCGGCTTCTTGATGTGCTCCTGGATCACGCGGGCCATGGGACGTGCGCCCATCTGCTCGTCGTAACCATGCTGGACCAGCCAGGCCTTGGCGGGCTCGGACAGCTCGATGGTGACGTCGCGGTCGCCGAGTTGGGCTTCGAGCTGAAGCACGAACTTCTCGACCACGGTGCCGATCACCTCGACGCTGAGATGGCCGAACGAGACGATGGCATCGAGACGGTTGCGGAATTCCGGCGCGAATTGCCGGTTGATCGCCTCGTGGTCGTCGCCTTCCCGCTTGGAGCGCGTGAAGCCGAACGCCTGCTTGGCGAGATCGGAAGCCCCCGCGTTCGTGGTCATGATCAGGATCACGTTGCGGAAATTGACCTGCTTGCCGTTGTGGTCGGTGAGCCGGCCGTGATCCATGATCTGCAGCAGCACGTTGTAGAGATCAGGATGCGCCTTCTCGATTTCGTCGAGCAGCACCACGCAATGCGGATGCTGGTCGACGCCGTCGGTGAGCAGGCCGCCCTGGTCGAAGCCGACATAGCCGGGAGGCGCACCGATCAGGCGAGATACGGTGTGCCGCTCCATGTATTCGGACATGTCGAAGCGCAACAGCTCGACGCCGAGGCTTGCCGCGAGCTGCTTTGCAACCTCGGTCTTGCCGACGCCGGTCGGACCCGAGAACAGGTAGCAACCGATCGGCTTCTCCGGCTCACGCAAGCCGGCGCGCGCCAGCTTGATCGATGCCGCAAGCGACTCGATCGCCTTGTCCTGACCGAACACGGTGCGCTTCAGCGTCTGCTCAAGATGCTTGAGCACCTCGGCATCGTCCTTCGACACGCTCTTCGGTGGAATCCGCGCCATCGAGGCGATCGTGGTCTCGATCTCCTTGATGCCGATGGTCTTCTTGCGCTTGTTCTCGGCGACCAGCATCTGCGCCGCACCGGACTCGTCGATCACGTCGATCGCCTTGTCCGGCAGCTTGCGGTCGTGGATGTAGCGCGAGGAGAGCTGCACCGCGGCCTCGATCGCCTCGTTGGTGTACTTCAGCCGGTGGTAGTCCTCGAAGTACGGCTTCAGTCCCTTGAGGATCGCAATGGCGTCCTCGACCGTCGGCTCGTTGATGTCGATCTTCTGGAAGCGCCGCACCAGCGCGCGGTCCTTCTCGAAGTGCTGGCGGTATTCCTTGTAGGTGGTCGAGCCCATGCAGCGGATGGTGCCCGAGGCCAGCGCGGGCTTGAGCAGGTTCGAGGCATCCATCGCCCCGCCCGACGTCGCGCCCGCACCGATCACGGTGTGGATCTCGTCGATGAACAGGATGGCGTTGGGATGCGCCTCGAGTTCCTTCAGCACTTGCTTCAGGCGCTCTTCGAAGTCGCCGCGATAGCGCGTGCCCGCGAGCAGTGTGCCCATGTCGAGCGAGAACACCGTGGCAGCCGCCAGAACTTCCGGCACCTCGCTGTCGACGATGCGCTTGGCGAGGCCCTCCGCGATCGCGGTCTTGCCGACGCCGGCTTCGCCGACGAACAACGGGTTGTTCTTTTGCCGGCGGCACAGCACCTGGATCGCACGGTTGATTTCGGAATTGCGTCCGATCACCGGATCGATCTTGCCGTCGCGCGCCTTCTTGTTGAGGTTGACGCAATAGGTCTCGAGCGCCTCGCCCTTCTTCTTGGCGTCCTCGGCGCCCTTGGTCTCGGTCTCCTCGTCGACGCCGCGCACCGGCCGCGCCTCGGAGACGCCAGGCCGCTTGGCGATGCCGTGGCTGATGTAGTTGACCGCGTCATAGCGCGTCATGTCCTGCTCCTGCAGGAAATACGCGGCATGGCTCTCGCGCTCGGCGAAGATCGCGATCAGCACGTTGGCGCCGGTCACCTCTTCACGACCGGAGGATTGCACGTGGATCACGGCACGCTGGATCACCCGCTGGAAGCCGGCTGTCGGCTTGGCGTCGTCCGCGCCGTCGGTGACCAGATTCTCGAACTCGGTCTCTAGATAATTAACCAGGCTCGTGCGGAGCTTGTCGAGATCGACACTACAGGCGCGCATGACGGCGGCTGCATCGGAGTCGTCGATCAGGGAGAGCAACAGATGCTCGAGCGTCGCGTATTGGTGATGACGCTCGTTTGCGATCGCCAGCGCACGATGCAGGGATTGTTCAAGGCTTTGGGAAAAAGTCGGCATTCGCGTCCTCTATGGCCCCCACCATCATGATCGTCATCGCCCGGTCAGGCAACAACAACCTTTGTCACATATAGTTATACAAGACCGCGGCGAAAGACCGGTTCCGCGACTCTGGCAGCGACACACCCGCGGTATTTTCGATGCAAAACCCGTTCCGATTTGGGCGGACTACCCATTTGGGCAGGGTTGACGCCGGCGCCGAAGTTCACCGGATCATGCAGCAGGATGCGCTGCCATCACACACCACACGAGCAGAACCACTCTAAGGAACGGGACCGGCGACTACTTCTTTTCCATCACGCATTGCAGCGGATGCTGGTGCTTGCGGGCGAAATCCATCACCTGTGTCACCTTGGTCTCGGCGATCTCGTAAGTGAACACGCCGCACTCCCCGATACCATGATGATGGACGTGCAGCATGATCTTGGTCGCGGCCTCGATGTCCTTGTTGAAGAACTTCTCCAGCACGTGGACGACGAACTCCATCGGCGTGTAGTCGTCGTTCAGGATCAGCACGCGGTAGAGGTTCGGCCGTTTGGTCTTCGGCTTGACCTTGGTAATGACCGAAGTGTTCGGACCCGAGGGGTTGCCCGAACGGTTCTCGTCATTGCTCATGCGAGGAGCGTAGGCAGCGGCTGGCGCGGACAGGTCGAGTCTGGAAGTCAATTGCGGCATGGCTCAGGCGTTCAAATTCCCCATGGAAGCGAATGGCGGTCGCCGCGCGACCCCGCCCTTCGGAGCCTGGCGCAGGCGCGCCGCCTTGTTGGATCGCCGCTCCCGACAATCCGGTCCAAACCGGATCGTTCGCCAGCAATATGGGCCTGCCCCCGGCCCGCCGCAAGCGTGCAGAGGTCCGGCCGATGCGGCCACGGCAGTCCCGATTCCCGTTCCGGGCGATCAGGAGCGAGGTTAAACAATCCGGACCGATTTGACAAAAATTTCGCCCCCGCGCGTTTAGAACATGTTGACCAGGAACCCCGGCTATTAACCCGGCTGCGGCGGTTTCACGCGGGTCGCTCCGGTTTTCTACGGTCCAATTTACCTGCCGTTCAATGGCATGGCGCGAAATCGGGCAAAACACAGATTTCGGGGATTGTCATGTCTCGCCCGCCGCTCGTCAGCCGCCTTGGTCGACTATGCGCCCGCTTTGCAACGGCCGAGCAAGGCAATATCGCCGTGATCTTCGCCATCGCGCTGGTCCCGGTGCTGAGCTTCGTCGGTGCCGCGATCGATTATAGCCGCGCCGCCCAGGCCCGCGCCTCCATGCAGTCGGCCCTCGACTCCACCGCGCTGATGCTCTCCAGGGACCTGTCGTCCGGCACGATCACGACGTCCCAGATCAGCAGCAAGGCGCAAACCTATTTCAATGCCCTGTTCACCAACACCACGACCCTGCCATCGGTCACCGTTGGGGCCACTTATACCGCGAGCACCAGCATCGGCTCGACGATCCAGCTCACCGGAACCGGCACCTACACGACCAGC
>NZ_AJQF01000391.1:0-9874 GCF_000261705.1 Bradyrhizobium genomosp. III
GACACTCGGCATCGACACCACCTCCACCAGCGCCTGGGGCCTGACGCGCATGCGCGTGGCCCTGGTGCTCGACGTCACGGGATCGATGGCCGACGACGGTAAGATGCCGGCCATGCAGACGGCCGCGAAGAACCTGGTCGACCAGCTCAGCACGCTCGCCAAGACCAACGGCGACGTCTACATCTCGGTCGTTCCGTTTTCCAAGGACGTCAACGTCGGCAGCAGCAACTATGACAAGTCCTGGATCGACTGGAGCGACTGGGAAGCGGTGAATGGCAGCTGCAGCGACAATTGGTACAAGCAACAGTCGAGCTGCGTCAGCGCGGGCAAGACGTGGACGCCGAAAAACCACAACAAATGGACGGGATGCGTCACCGACCGCGATCAGGACTACGACACCAAGAATACTGCTCCGGTGAGCAGCAACTCGTCGACGCTGTTCCCGGCGGAGCAGTATTCGTACTGCAATTCCAGCAATTCGGCCTACATCCAACCGATCATGCCGCTGAGCTACGACTGGTCGGCGCTCAAGACGCTGATCGGCAATCTGGTCCCGACCGGCAACACCAACCAGGGCATCGGCCTCGCCTGGGGCTGGATGACGCTCTCGACCGGCGATCCCATGAACGCGCCGGCCAAGGACACCAACTACACCTACAAGGACGCAATCGTCCTGCTCTCCGACGGCATGAACACGCAGAACCGCTGGTACAGCGACTCCTCGCAGATCGACGCGCGGGAGAAGAAGCTGTGCGACAATGCCAAGGCCCAGCCCAACAACATCACGATCTACACCGTGCAGGTGAACACCGGCAGCGATCCGACCTCGAGCGTGCTGCAATATTGCGCCAGCAGCTCCGACAAGTTCTATCTCGTCACGTCGGCCAGCCAGACCGTTTCGGTGTTCAAGGACATCGGCACCTCGCTGTCGAAGCTGCGCGTGGCGCGCTGACGGATCGACCGCGTGCCAACAAAAAGCCCGGCTGGTTCAGCCGGGCTTTTCGATTCCAGGACGTCCTGAAAAATTTACTGAGCAGCCGGGGTGAACTTCGACACGATGGTCTCGACCGGCTTGAACGCCTGCTTGGCGAGGTCGCTGTAGAGGCCGGCGATCTTCTGCGATTCCGCAACGAAGGTCTCGTAGGAGGAACGGGCGAAATCGGTCTGCGCTTCCATGGCCTTGTCCAGCGACTTCACGCCGGAAAGCTTCTCGACGAAGGACTTGGTGTCTTCGAACGACTTCTTCGTATAGTCGCCATAGGCGCTGGCGATCGCCTGAAGGCCGTGCTGCACCGAGGTCGCGGAGGCGACGTACTGCTCGAAGTGCTCTTTCCCGTAGTTCTGAAAGTCTTCAACCTTGAACATTTCGGAATCCTTTTCCCTGGCTCTCGTCGGGAAGCCCCGGCTCCCTGACTCTGCCCACAATTAGTGCAACGCACAAAAAAGTCAAGAATTTTGTGCGACGCACAAAATTGGACTCATTTCGCGAAGATTCCCGGGGTTTCCCGCAAGGGTTCTTTAAGCATTTGGAAACCGCGGGCCCCTACCCTGATTCCCTGGACGTGTTCAACTTCCGCAGACGGTCAAAAGCCGTTTGAGACCATCACCTTAGCCAGAATAGCGGTTCAGGTCCAACGTCCCCCGCGGCGAGCACCAGCGGAGGGACAGCCTGAGCAGGTAATGATCCCGGGTCCATTGGGCACAATTTCGCCTCACGAGCCGGTGATCAAGTCAGAAACGGGGACGGGGTTCCATGCTTCGTAAAAACTTGTCTTCCTCGCGCTTGGCGCGGGTTGGCGTTTTCGGGCTTCTTACGGTCACCACCGCGGTCATCTTCACCACCGATGCCGCCGAGGCGCGGCGTCATCGCCGCCATTACGCGCACCACCGGGTGCAGCGCGACGTGTCCGAGAGCTCCAGCCCGAAATTCGCGTCCATCATCGTCGACGGCAATTCCGGCGCAGTGCTCCAGGCGACCAGCCCCGACGGGATCCGCCACCCCGCCTCGCTCACCAAGATCATGACGCTCTACCTGCTGTTCGAGCGTCTCGAGTCCGGGAAGATGAAGCTCGACACCGAGATGCCGGTGTCCCAGCACGCCGCCGATCAGGATCCGACCAAGCTGAATTTGCGCGCCGGCCAGACCATCCGTGTCGAGGACGCGATCAAGGGTCTCGTCACCCGCTCCGCCAACGACGCAGCCGTGGTGATCGCCGAAGCGATCGGCGGCGACGAGGACGACTTCGCCCAGATGATGACGCGCAAGGCGCGCTCGCTCGGCATGTCCAAGACGGTGTACCGCAACGCCAACGGCCTTCCCAACGACGAGCAGGTCACGACCGCGCGCGACCAGGCCACGCTCGGCCGCGCCATCCAGGAGCGCTTCCCGCGCTACTATCGCTATTTCGCGACGGCGACCTTCAACTGGCGCGGACAGTCGATCCGCAACCACAATCACCTGCTCGGCAATGTCGAGGGCGTGGACGGCATCAAGACCGGCTACACCCGCGCCTCCGGCTTCAATCTCGTGACCTCGATGCGCCGCGGCAACCGTCATCTGATCGGTGTCGTGCTCGGGGGTCGCAGCGGCGGCTCGCGCGATGCCATCATGCGCAACCTGCTCGCGGAGAATCTCGAGAAGGGTGCGACCACCCACACCGTCGCCGCGGTCACGGAGCGCAACGGCGCGGACGCCAGCACCGAGGTCGCCGACGCGTCGCCTACCCCGGCCCGCGCCGTTCCGCAGGTTCAGGCCGCTTCTGCCCCTGCTCCCGAAGCAGCGCCGTCGCGTCTGGCCGCACGCCTGTCGAAGCTCGCGGCTGCGACTGCCGCGGTGCCGCCGGCCCAGCCCAGATCCGAAGCCAAGCCTGAAGTTCGGCCGACGGAATCCAAGATCGAGCCGGCGCCGCTCACCAATGGCGTGATCTCGAGCCAGCCGCTCTCCATCATCCCCGGCTCGTCCGAGCCGATGAAGCCGGTCCGGGTCAAGACGGTTCAGGTCAAGGCCGGCGCCGTGAAGGTCGCTTCCGCCGCCCCCGCTCAGGTCGCACCGCCGGTTACCAACGCCATTTCGTCCCGCTCCGACGTCGCGGAAACCTCCACCGCCGTCGTCGCCCGGGCCGATCTCATCAACAAGCCCGAGGTCGTCAGCCAGCCGGAAGCGCCGAAGGCCGAGATCGCCCGCACCGAGCTGCCGCGGCAGCCGGCGGGCTTCGGCACCGGCAACGGCCTCCTCGGGGTACTGCCGGCCGCAACGACTGCTGCGCCCGCCCCGGCCGCTCCGAAGCTGGCCTCCGCCGACCCGATGCCGATCCAGATGAGCGCCACCACCAAGCCGGTCGCCGCCCACAGCGGCTGGATCGTCCAGGTCGGCGCGCTCGAGAGCGAGAACGAGGCCCAGCAGCGCATCGACGCGGCACGCAGCTCGGCCCGCGGCCTGCTCAGCAAGGCCGATCCGTTCACCGAGGTCGTCGCCAAGGACAATCGCAAGCTCTATCGCGCCCGCTTCGCCGGGCTCGAGCGCGACCAGGCCGAAGCCGTCTGCCGTACCCTGAAGCGCGCCGACATCTCCTGCATCACCGTCCGCAACTGATCTTTCGCAACGCTCCGCTCAAAATGCCCGCGCCTTGCGCGGGCATTTTTGTTTTTGGCGGATCGCGATGCCAGTTCCGCGACAACTTCTCGTCAAGGATTTACGGTTAAAACTTTACTCAAGAGATCAACCACGCCGACAATGGCGGGTGTCAGGGCGACGGCAAACAGAGCAAGCGGAGCTCACGCGGTACGGGCGTTTGTAGCGTAGTGCCGGAGTTAGCCGTTATGCGTACGAAGCAGAGTATCCTTGGCCTCGTTTACACGGGCAGCGAGATAGTTCGACCCCCCTTGGTCGGGATGGAGTTTCTTCATCAGGGTCTTGTGGGCCCGGCTGATGTCGTCACGCCCCGCCCCCGGCTGCAAGCCAAGGATCTGATAGGCCTCCTCCGCCGTCATTTTGCCGCTCGCCGCCGTGCGGCGCTGCCCCCCTGCCGCATCGCTCTGCGCGTTCTGACGCCAGGCGGGAAACCGGCGGTCCAGATAGCTTTCAAGTAAGGCCACGCTCTCGGCGTCGAATGTCGGAACCATGGCCAGCAGGCTAGCGAGATCGAACTCGCCGAGATCGCGCCCGGCGTGAGGCCCGGCGACGATCTGCCCGCCGAGCTGGCCAGAGCCGTGGTCGAGCCGCATATCCAGGAATTGCGAACGCACGCGTGAAGACTGCCCTGACGCGGGCGCAGCACCACCGCCGCCGAACAGCCCGCCGACATTGCCGAAGCCGGCGTTTGCCAGCGGTGTCCAGCCCAGCAGCCCGGCGCCGAAAATCCCGAGCGGGATCGCCACCACCAGCTCGCCCCGCAAGCCCGTGAAGGCTGCGACCGCCAGCGCCACCACGCCGCCACCGAACCTGATGGCCCTCGCCAGCACCGCCGGATTGGCAGCGCGAAACATCTGGAGCAGCAGATAAAGCGTGATAATTGCGACAGCGCCGGCGATCAGGGTCATGACCGGAATATAGTCGCCCTCGCGGCAAAATGCATGGCATACGCCTCGCCGCGACGCCTGAGCGCTACTTCATTTGGCCGATCAGCCTGGCCGCGCCGCTCGCGGTCTTCGCCAGCTTCAATAGCGCCTCGCGACCGCCGGCGGCATAGGCCGCAGCCGCCCGCAACAGCTCGCGCAACTGCGCCGCCGCACCCGGATCGAACCGGCACCAGGCGCCACCCGTCAGGCGCGCGATCTCGCGAAAGGCCTGCTCGGCGACGGCGTCATGACCTTCCTGAAACAGGAACACGGGCACTTTGAGCATGCCGAGCTCGCCGGCCTTGGCGCAGAGCTCGTCGACCTTCTCCTCCATGGCATCGCCGACGAAGACGACGGCACGCACGCCCGATGCGACCGCTTCGCGCCGCGCCTCGGTCAGCACCTTGCCGATCTGGGTGTCGCCGCCGCGGCAATCGATCTTGGTCATCAACGCCGCAAGCCTGTTGCTGTCGGAGATCCATCCCGTGGCGCGGCACTCGTTGAAGCCGCGATAATAGACCAGCCGGATGTCGAGACTGCCGAGCGCGGCGGTCTCGCGAAACATGTCGGCCTGCAGCGCGCAGGCCATGTCCCAGGTCGGCTGCCGGCTCATCGTCGCGTCCAGCGCGAAGATCAGCCGCCCCTTCGCGCCCGGCGCATGCGGTGACATCGCCTGCGCCTTGGCGACGAAGGCGGCGATGTCTTCCGCAGTCGACGTTCCGGCCTGCGGCACCGCACCGCCTGCTTGCGCCGAGACGGCATCGCCGCTGCGGGGTTTGATGGGTTCGCCCGACATGCCTTGACCCTGCGTGGGCGGCTAATGTGGTTAGCGCAAGCAGCCCGGTCAATGTGCAAAGCCCCCGCCGGCAGAGGCTGGCGGGGGCTTTGCAGATCGTGACTGACGATGTGGGCGCCGTCAGGGCGAAGAGGTCAGCTCTTGGCAGGCCCCATCAAGGCGACCGGACCGGGCTCGAGGATATTGGGCGGCGAGGATTGCGTGTCGACCGGCGCGATCTCGCTGTCGGCGGCGCTCAGGAATTTGTCGAGCATGCCCTGGATCGAGTTCTTGGCGACATCCGGACCGGTGTCGCGCATGTCGTTGTGCTGGAATTCAGTCTTCACGACCTGGATACCCGCCTTCTCGCATTCCTCGTCCGTCGGGATCACGCCCGCATCGGCCTTGAACTGCGGATCGGTGGAGCGGAACGACAGGATCTTGAACTTGCCGGCGGTGACGAAGGGCACGCGCAAATTGTCGAGCGTGACGACCTTTTTGACTTCATCCGGATACTGTTTGGCGAAATACATCGTGATGTCGCCGCCCATGGAATGGCCGACCATGGTGACCTTGTCGTAGTCGGCGTTCGGCTGAAGCTTCCTCATTTCCTGCACGGCGAGATGGATGTTGGCGACACCGCGCAGGATCTGCGGCAGGCGGCCGACATAGAGCTCGCCGGGCTTGGTCACCATCGGAGGATCGGTCGGCAAGTCGTGCTGCGGGCTCAGGACCATGTAGCCGCGCGCAGCGAAGATGTTGGCGAGGAAGCCGTACTCGGTGTTCTTGACGGTGTTGCCGTGATTGATCACTGCGACCGGCAGCGTGATCATGCCGGCGGTGGCCTGCATTTCCTTGTCACGACGCACCGCGATGTCGACGGGCACCGGGCGATTGTCGCGCGAGGCGTCGTAGAAGGTAATGGTCTCGTGCTTGATCGCCCACTTGCTCGCCGTGAAATAGGCGATGCCGCAGAGAGCACTGACCGAAACCAGAACGGCAATTCCACGCTTCATTTTCGTCCTCAGCCTCAGGCTCTTGCGGCCTGAATCCCTGTTGAAAATCGTGTTCTTCCGGGGCTCTTCGACCCCTTGTCGCCTATTCGCTAATATATGTCACAGGCGCGTGACAGGAAGGCCAAATATTGTGAACCGGCAGCCCTTTCATTGTGCGCCGCACACGTTTTGTAGGCATCCCGTCCTCGCCAAGCTACGTCAGCGTGCACGTCACCCTCCGACGCAACCGGTCTCGCTTGGGTTCAATTTCACGGTCAACGTAAGGTGAAAACGGCGGAGCGCGGCCACAGTTCCCGCGGAAACCGGCCCCTCAGATCGATCGGAAGTAGCGATATACCGCCGCTCAGGCGCCGAGGATGTCGTGAACCTCGAGCGGCTTGTCGACCTGGTTGAACCACTCGGCCCGGTTGGCGGCGCGGCGGCGGCCGCGCTCGTCGAGCGGCAGCTTGAGCTGCCGGAGCAGGCTCGTCACCTCCTCTCGTGCGGTCAGATGGCCGAGATTGGGCCGCATGCCGAGCGTGGCCTCGTCGATCTCGTCGAGGGCGGTCAGGCCGCGCGGGAAAAATTCGCGATAGACGACGCGTTCGGCGAAGCCGTCGACGTAGCGGAAGCCGAGCCGCAGCGACAGATCCTTCAGCCCCTCGGCGACGAGCTGCTTGTTGCGCGAGCCGAGCATCGACAGGCGGTTGCGCACGACGATCCAGTCGGTGGTCGAGCCGTCGAGCTGGCGGCGCTTGCGCCTGACGTCGCGCACCATCTCGGCGTAGTGGCTCTCGCCCGTCACCGCGTAATTGGCGGGATCGACGGTGCCGAGCACGTCGAAATCGAGGAAGCTGTCGTTGATCGGCGTGACCAGCGTGTCGGCCATCGAGTGCGCCAGCCGCATCAGATAACTGTCGGTGCCCGGCGTATCGATGACGATGAAGTCGAAGCTGCTCTCGACCGCCGAGACCGCCTCCATGAACTGCTGGAACTCGGAATTCTCGTTCTCGGCGATCTGCATGGTCTCGCCGAGCTTGATGCAGCGATGCACCGGCAGTTCGAGGTCGAGCTTGGTGCGGCGCGCCCAGGCGGCACGGTTGCCGATGTAGCGCGTGAAGCTCTGCTGACGGCAGTCGAGGTCGATGGTGGCGACGCGCTGGCCGGCCTTCAGGAGCGCAACCGCGATGTGCAGGGCGGTGGTCGACTTGCCGGAGCCGCCCTTCTCGTTACCGAGCACGACCACATGCGCCGAGCCGGATTGGCCTTGGCTAGCCTGCACAAGCATGGCGATCCTCAACACCCCTGATGAATATCTTCGAGTTGGCCGCGTCTGCGGTCAAGTGAAATGCGTGACAGGTAATGCAAATCGCAGCGCGCCTGCTTCATCATGAATCGCGGCGCCGTCTTTCTTTCTGTAATCCAGCCCACAATGTCGCGACATCCTGCGCGACCTTGCGCGGGATGCTGTGCCGCATCCGGATGCATGGCGTCCACGATCGCCGCTTGTTAAGGTTAGTCGCCCCTGGCGCCAGGTCATGCCGCGCCGATTCCCAACCCTGTCGAGTCCTGATGTCAGCAAGCCCTTTGATCGCCCGCACGGTCCCAACCTTGCGCCGCGCCGTCGACAATCTCCGCAAGCGAAAGGCCACGATCGCGCTGGTCCCGACCATGGGGGCCCTCCATGACGGGCATGTGTCTCTCGTCCGCCTCGCCAAGCGGCGCGCCAGCCGCGTCGTGGTCTCGATCTTCGTCAACCCGACCCAGTTCGCCCCCACCGAGGATTTCGGCGCCTATCCGCGCACCTGGAAGGCCGACATCGCCAAGCTCGCAGCCGAGGATGTCGATATCGTCTGGCATCCCGGCGTCGATGCCATGTATCCGGACGGCTTTGCCACCCGCATCGTGCCGGAGGGACCGGCGATCGCCGGCCTCGAGGACCGCTTCCGCCCGCATTTCTTCGGCGGCGTCGCCACCGTCGTCGGCAAGCTGTTCACGCAGTGCCGGCCGGACTTCGCGATCTTCGGCGAAAAGGATTTTCAGCAGTTGCGGGTGGTGTCGCAGATGGCGCGCGACCTCGACCTCGGCGTCAAGGTCGTCGGCTCCCGCACCGTGCGCGAGCGCGACGGGCTCGCGATGTCCTCGCGCAACGTCTATCTGTCGCCCGAGGAGCGGCGGACCGCCCCCATCCTCTACCGTGCCATGAAGGACAGCGCCGGCCGCATCCGTGCCGGCGAAGCCGTTGCGTCGGCCATGAAGCGTGGCGCCGCAACGATCGAGGCGGCCGGCTTTGCGCTCGACTATTACGAAGCGCGCCATGCCGAGACGCTGGCGCCCCTCGCCTCGCGCAAGGACGGACCGTTGCGGATCCTGGTCGCGGCCAAGCTCGGCACGACTCGGCTGATCGACAATATCGCGGTTTAGAGCAGCCCGAGATCGCGTAATTCGCGCCGCATCGGCTCCGGCATCGCCGCGATCGAGCCGGCGGCGGACTTGCCGAGATCGGGCGGCACGGAATCGTCGGCGAGATAGCGCCAGCCCTGGAATGGGCGCATCGGCCGTGGCGACACCGAGACCACTTTCGGCTGCATCACGATCCGGCAGCGGCCGATACCGTCCTTGTCGCGGAACGGCTCGATGCCGATGATCTTTTCCCGTGCGGCGATCTCGCCCTTGATCACCCAGTAGAGCGACCCGCCCGAGAGGATCTCGGCATCGCGCTTGGGGACCATGCGAGTGATGTGGATGTGATGTTGCGGCAGACCCTTCTTCTTGGCGGTCTGCATCCGTTCGGCGATCCACTCCTTCAATTCCTTGACGGAGTCGCAACCGACGGCGAGCTTGATCAGATGTAGCGGCATGCCCAAGCATTAGCCGGGCGGCACCGCATTTGGAATGCCGATCTATTCGTTATCCGCAGCCGCGGGCGCGGCCGCCGAGGTTGGCGGCGGAGCGAGCGGAACCGGCGCTGCAGGAGCACGCGCAGCCTTCGGGGCCGGCGGCTTCTTCGCGGCCGGTGGTGCGGCGGCTTGTGCCGACGTCGCGGCGGGCGCGCGCGGTGCCGGCGCTGCGTTCGCGGCGGCGGGCGCCGCCTGGCGCGTCGTCGCCGTGGGCTCCGGATTCATGATGCTGACCGGCGGCGTCGACGAGGCGCTAGGGAACTCAGCGCTGGTCGGCTTGCCCGTCGGCATCGCGGGCGGCAGCCCGGCAAGCGCGGCCGTGGCCGGCATCGCCGACGCCGTTGCAGGCGCGTTCCAGGTTGGCGCATGGCGCGCGACCAGCATGTCGTAGAGATGGGCGTCCATGTTGGCGGCAACCCGCTGCTGGTCGGTCAGCGAGCGGAACGCGGCGCAGTCGAACTGCGTGCAACCGTCGCGCACGACCAGCACCTGCGCCACGAAGCCGTAGCGATCGTGCTCCAGCGCCTTGCGCAGCACCTTCATGTCCGTCGTCAGGCTCTTCTCGGCGATCGCGGCATCACCGAGCGCGGTCAGCCGGTCGATTCGGGCCGCGGTATAGGAGACGGCGGCAGCCGCGGCATCCGGCG
>NZ_AJQF01000392.1:0-2942 GCF_000261705.1 Bradyrhizobium genomosp. III
GCGACCGCATCGCCGGCGAGATCGTCGAGACAGGACAGCGCCGGCAGGCTCGCGATGACGGCACCTTGCGCGCGCGCTTCGGTCGGAGCGTCCTGCCCCGCCGGTCCATAGACGCGCACGGTGGCAGCTCCGGCGATCGCGATGGACAGCAGCGTGATCACGGTCAGCGCGCCGTTGGCGACCGACCTGTCGGCGCGCAGCAGCGTGATCAGCAGGATCAATCCGAAGAATCCGGCAGCCGCCAGCGTCATCCACATCGGAAAGGCCGGCGAGCGCCAGATTTGGTCGAGCGAAGTGGCCCATGCCCAGTTCATGCGCGACGTCCCCTCACGCGAGCAGAGAGCGAATGGTCAAGCGAGCACCGCGAGTCGGCAACTGCCCCCAGGCCCACCTTGGGAAGGTGAAGCGGGCCTTTTGACGGCGGCAGGACACAATTCCGCAGGGGGCGCGAATGCGCGGGAGCGTCGGTCTTCAGGACAGCGCGAGCTGGCTTTCCTTGGCGACACGTTCGAAGGCTTCGGTCGAGCTTTTGATCCGGTACTGGCAGTCGTCGCCGTCGGTCGGCAGCAGGCGGATGACCTCGTACGAGCCGCTGGCAGCAGGGCGCGCGACGTTGCTGGCCGTGAACAATACGCGCGTTCCAATCGGGAATTTGTGCTTCAACACCCTCTCCATCACTCAAACAACGCCTGCCTCGCCCATGGTCCCACTGCGACGGCCGGCCAGAAACCCAGCGCTGTATAGCACGCGGCCAGCCGTTTTGGCCAGCGCCATGCCACCATGGCAAACGTGTAAATCCTGCAATCTTTTCAGAATGATAGGGATGGAACCGACAGGTCGATGATACCGCCGGGGCCGCATGTTCAGGCGGCATGTCGCAGGGCCGGTCGCAGCCCGATTGGCATATGGCCCCGGTCAATGTCCGGAACGTGAGCGCCGCCGGCCGGCACACAGCCAGCGGCCTCGCTCGGACCGACCGGTCAGGCGTCTTCGAACTTCTCGATGACAAGGGTTTCGGCCAGCCCGTCGCGGGTCCATTCCTGGAACGCCGGCAGCGCCATCATCGTCTCCATGTAGGCCTTGGTGTCCGGCGCGACGTCGATCGCGTAGGTGCGCAGGCGATGCACCACCGGCGCGTACATCGCATCGGCCGCACCGAAGCGGCCGAACAGGAACGGACCCTTGGCACCGTAGCGCGTGCGGCACTCGCGCCAGATCTCCTCGATGCGCGCGACGTTGGCCTTGGCGTCGGCCGACAGCGCCAAGGGCCGGACCGGCCGGTGCAGGTTCATGCCGCATTCGTTGCGCAGGGGCACGAAGCCGGAATGCATCTCGGCGCACACCGATCGGGCATGCGCGCGCGCGGCGACGTCGTCGGGCCACAGCTTCACTTCCGGATAGCGCTCGGCGATGTATTCGATGATGGCGAGCGAATCCCACACCGTGACATCACCGTCGACCAGCACCGGCACCTTGCCGGCACGGCTGAAGGACAGGATCTGCTCCTTGTCCGCGGGATTGTCGGTGTAGAGCGGGATCAGCGTCTCCACGAACGGGATGTCGTTGGCGCGAAGCGCGAGCCATGGCCGCATCGACCATGACGAGTAGTTCTTGTTACCGATCGCGAGTTTCAGCGCAGCCATGTCATCAGTCCTTCCCGAGACGTCCTAGGGCGAGCCGCTTTTAACGCCATCCCCTGCCGCCAATCAATCGTTGCTGCGCCCCGTCATGCGTGGCAATCGTTGCGGTCCTCGCCAAGAGACGGACAAGAGACGGACATGAGACAGACATGAGCAGGCACTGGGTCGACATCGCCGCGGTCGGCTTCTTCATCATCGAATGGCTGGTCTATGCCCTGACGCTGGAGCATTCGGCCTACGGCCGCGACAGCCTGTCGGCGCGCATGAACCGCTATCGCGAGGTCTGGGTGCGCCGGCTGCTCGACCGCGAGACGCGCATGGTCGACATGCAGATCATGGCCTCGCTGCAGAACGGAACCGCTTTCTTCGCCTCGACCAGCCTGATCGCGCTCGGCGGCGCGCTGGCGCTGCTGCACGCCACCAACGATGCGATCACCATTCTGAGCAAGCTGCCGATCGACCTCAGCACGTCGCCGGCGATGTGGGAGCTGAAATGCGTCGGCCTCGTGCTGATCTGCGTCTACGCCTTCTTCAAATTCGCCTGGTCCTATCGCCTGTTCAACTATGTCGCGATCCTGTTCGGCGGCATGCCCCCGGCCGAGCGGCGCGACACGCCGGAGGCGGAGGCCCATGTCATCCGCACCACGCGCCTGTTCGAATCTGCCGGCCGCCACTTCAACCGCGGCCAGCGCGCCTTCTTCTTCGCGCTCGGCTATCTCGGCTGGTTCGTCAGCCCCTGGCTGCTGTTCGTGACCACGGCGGCCGTGGTGGTCGTGACCTGGCGCCGGCAATTCGCATCGAGCGCGTGGGCCGCGATGGCGCCGGAGGTGGCGGATGGCGATGAGGCGATGAAGCGCGGTCATTGAGGCGCTCCCGTGTCCCGGACAAGCTGCAACGCGCGAGTGTTGCGGCGCAGAGCCGGGACCCAGGGCAACACGGCGCGATGCGGATGGATGGGCCCCGGCTCTGCAGCGCACCACTTCGTGCTGCGCCGCGTCCGGGGCACGAGAGCGGTGAGTGGCGCGCGCGCTCTCCACCGTCATTACAATGCGCCAGTGCGCATCCCAGCGGCAGTGCCGTAGAGTGGGCAAAGGCGCATAGCGCCGTGCCCACGATCTCTCTCCATAAGCAACAAGGCGTGGGCACGCTTCCGCTTTGCCCACCCTGCGAGATCGAGTTTGTGGCACGCAGCTCAGCTCGCAGACACGCCTTCGCATTCTCGCGGCGCGTTTCGCCCGAGCTTTGCTTCATCTCGTACCCTCATTAGCCAAGAGGGCGCAGGGAAGGCCGGGTGCCAGCTCG
>NZ_AJQF01000393.1:0-8429 GCF_000261705.1 Bradyrhizobium genomosp. III
AACCGGCTCCCGGCCTTCCCTGCGCCCTCTTTCAATTGAGGGTGAAGCGATGAAGCAAAGCTCGGGCGAAATGCGCTGCGAGGATGCGATCCCATGTCAGTCATTCAACAACGGTCTCGTGCCCCGGACGCAGCGCAGCGCTCTCCCGGCGATGCGAAGCATCGTCAGGTTCAGCGGTGCGCTGCAGAGCCGGGGCCCATGTAGCAGCACGTGCTGTGGCTTCCTGGGTCCCGGCTCTGCGCGGCAGCGTAGGAACGCTGCAGCGCGTCCGGGACACGAGCTTGGCGGATGCTGTACTTCACACTCGCGTGGGGGCCGCTCTCCTCCCCAACCCTCTTGCATCGGCGACGGGCCTTGTAACAAAACCGTCATCCAGCGAAACTAAACGAAGCTGGGGGGCCGCGGATTGCGGCCATGCCGCCTCACCGCAGGGAGAGATTTGATGCGCCGTTCACTGGTGTTGCTGTCCGCCGGACTGACAGTGCTATCCACCGGATTTGCGTCCGCCCAGAACAACACGCCCCGCAATCTGATCCTGTTCATTCCGGACGGTCTGCGCGCGCTGAAGGTCAACCCCGACACGGCACCTGCCATGGCCGAAATCCGCGACAAGGGCGTCAATTTCAAGAATTCGCACTCGCTGTTCCCGACCTTCACCATGGCCAATGGCTCGGCGATGTCGACCGGCCATTATCTCGGCGATACCGGCGTGTTCTCCAACACGATCTGGACCAACTACTCCTCCGTCCCCGCCGGCGACACCGTGGTCCCCTTCATCGAGAACGACGCCGTGCTCGGCGACATCGACGAGCATTTCAGGGGCAACTACCTCAACGAGGACACCATCCTGAAGCTGGCCCGCGACAAGGGGTACAGCACCGCAGCGCTAGGCAAGCACGGTCCGACCTATCAGTTCGATCACACCGACAAGCCTGAAAAAGCCGGCCTGCATTCGATCGTGTTCGACGACGCCACCGGCGGCAAGAACGGCGTGGCGCTGTCGGACGAGGTAAAGGACGCCCTGGCCAAGGCCGGCCTGCCCACCACCACGCCGCCGCGCGGCGACAATTCCAAGGCGGGCGATGCCAAGACGCCGGGCACGACCGCCGCCAACGTGGCGCAGCAGGCCTATTTCGCCGACGTCGCCGCCAAGGTGGTGCTGCCGATGTTCAAGGCGCGCAACAAGCCGTTCGTGCTTGTGTTCTGGTCGCGCGACCCCGATGGCAGCCAGCACAACACCGGCGACAGCCTCAACCAGATCCTGCCCGGCATCAACGGTCCGACCTCGATGGCCGGCATCAAGAACGCCGACACCAACCTCGCCCAGCTCCGCAAGGCGCTGGACGAGCTCGGGCTTGCGGCCTCGACCAACATCATCGTCTCGGCCGACCACGGCTTCTCGACCATCTCCAAGGAAAGCAAGACCAGCCCCTCGGCCAAGGTCAGCTATGACGACACGCCGAAAGACTTCCTGCCGATGGGCTTCCTGGCGCTCGACCTCGCCAAGGCGCTCGACCTGCCGCTGTTCGACCCCAACGACAAGAACGCGAAGATCGAGGGCAACAAGCATCCCAAGGCCGGCAACGGCGTGCTCGGCAAGGATCCGGAAAAGCCCGACCTCGTCGTCGCCACCAATGGCGGCTCGGACCTCGTCTATCTCCCGAACAAGGACAAGAAGCTGGCGGCCAAGACCATCAAGGCGCTGCTGGCGCAGGACTACGTCTCCGGCCTGTTCGTCGAGGACTCGCTCGGCCGCTTCCCCGGCACCCTGCCGCTGTCGAGCATCAATCTGCGCGGCAGGGCAGCGACGCCGACGCCGTCGATCGTCGTCAACTTTCGCTCCTACGCCAGCGATTGCGGCGAGGCGCCGACCAACTGCTCGGTGCAGGTGGCCGACACCGTGCTGCGCCAGGGCCAGGGCATGCATGGCAGCTTCAGCCGCGGCGACACCATGAACTTCATGGCGGCGATCGGCCCGGACTTCAAAGCCGGCTTCGTCGACGAGCTGCCGGTCAGCAATGCCGACGTCGGCATGACGGCCGCCCGGCTGATGGGCCTAAGCGCGACACAGAAAGGAGACCTGGCCGGCCGCGTGATGTCGGAAGCCATGCCCAACGGCACCGTGCCGAAGGCTTATGCCGGCACAATGAAGTCCAGGCCCGCGGAGGGCGGCCTGACCACCGTGCTGAACTTCCAGCGCGTCGGCAGCCAGCGCTATTTCGACGCCGCCGGCTTCCCGGGCCGGACGCTCGGCCTCGAGCCGGACGGCGGCAAACAAAAAACGGCGGGGAAATACCCCCGCCGCTTTCGCTCGCGCCCCGCACGTGGGCGCGAGAACATCTCGGTTGTTACATGCCCAGATCTTTTACATGCCCAGGTCTTTTACATGCCCAGGTCTTTACATGCCGATGTCGAACACGTTCGGCAATTGGCCAGCCAGGGGCAGCGCGGTGGCGCCGAGGAAGGTCGCCACCATCGCCATCAGGCGGCGGTTGTTGTGGCGCTTGCCGCGCATCTGGCCGGCGATCCACTCCAGCATCTCGCTGTTGACCTTGGAGGCATAGGACGGCGCCCAGCTCTCGATCTCGGTGTCGGCCGACAGCGCGACGCTGCGCGGCGGCACTTTCAGGCCCGAGGCGCTTGCGGCATAGTGGGCTACCGCCTTGGCGAGCAAATCATCGAAGCGGCCGCCATCGGTGCGTTCGGTCGCGGCCTCGTTGATCTCGAACAGGATCTCGGCCTCAGCGCGGCTGACCGGCTGGTCGTTGACGGCAGTGGCGGTGAGGATGCGCGTGCACCAGGCGGTGTCGTCGGCATCGAGCGAGCGGGAGAAATGGACCCGGCCCTTGGTGGTCGGGCCTTCGCCCGTGATCACGCCGTCGCGCACGATGGAGAGTGCATGGGCCGCGGTATCGCGGCAGGACGGTTCAAGGGACGGCGAGTCAGCAGATTTAGGCGCAGCGGCAGACATAGTTCACTTCCAGATTTCTTCTGATCGGCCAGCATTTTCATGCCGGCGTAAAGGGGTGGTTAACGATTCGATACGGGGATCGCGACTTTTCTAGATGGTTGCCAATTGGTCGCTGTCAGGACCATTTTGGTTCTAGGACGCGCCGGGCGAGCGTGATGGAAGTCATAAAAGGCATTATCGGGGCGAGCGAGACCGTGTGACCCCGGGTGGAGCTGTTTCGCCGCAGGTGTCGGTGTAACAATAAGTTGCTAGAAAATCGGCCCTTCAAGGAAGGAATTCACATTTTACTTTAACCGGTTCAGTTGGCGTTCACTTGGCGTTGTAAGACCCCTATAATGAGGGGGACGGCCAGAGACAAATTTCTCCAGTATATTCAATGTGATGAGGTAGAACCATGACACTTCCGATCGGCACCACCGCACCCGACTTCGAAGCCGAGACCACCGAAGGGAAGATCAAGTTCCACGACTGGATCGGCAACAGCTGGGCGCTGTTGTTCTCGCACCCCAAGGACTTCACGCCGGTTTGCACGACCGAGCTCGGCGCGCTCGCCAAGCTGAAGCCGGAATTCGACAAGCGCGGCGTCAAGCTGATGGGCCTCTCGGTCGATCCGGTCGACCGCCATGCCAAATGGTCGGAAGACATCAAGGAGACGCAAGGCGCGGCCCCGAACTATCCGATGATCGGCGACACCGATTACAACGTCTCGAAGCTGTACGGCATGTTGCCGGCCGCGATCTCGGGCGATCCCCTCACCCGCACCGCCGCCGACAACCAGACGGTCCGCAACGTCTTCATCATCGGGCCGGACAAGAAGATCAAGCTGGTGCTGGTCTATCCGATGACGACGGGTCGGAACTTCCAGGAGATCCTACGCGTGATCGACTCGCTGCAGCTCACCGCCAAGCATCGCGTCGCGACGCCGGCCGACTGGAACCAGGGCGAGGACGTGATCATCGCAGGCTCGGTCTCCAACGACGAGGCCAAGACGATCTACCCGCAGGGCTGGAAAGAGCCGAAGCCCTACATCCGCATCGTGCCGCAGCCCAAATAACAACGAACTGTCATTCCGGGGCGGTGCGAAGCACCGAACTATGGTGCGCACTTGCGCACCTGAGAATCTCGAGATTCCGGGTTCGGCTCTGCGAGCCGCCCCGGAATGACGCTGTGAATTTCGAGCCCTGCTTTACGCCGCCCGCACACGATCCAGAAAACCGTCGACCTCGGCTTTCAGATGCAGGCTCTCGCCCGACAGCGCCTGGGCTGAGGCAAACATCCGGCTCGAGGTCTCGCCGGTCTCGCTGGCGCCCTTGGCGGCGTGGCGGACATTGACGGCGACGTCGGCCGTGCCCGAGACCGCCGCGCGAACGCTTGCGACGATGTTGTGGGTCGCGCTTTTCTGCTGCTCGACCGCAGCCGAGATCGAGCCGGCGATGCCGCTGATGCGCTCGATGGTCTGGCCGATCGCCTTGATGGCGACGACCGATTCCTCGGTCGCAAGCTGCATGCTGGCGATCTGGTTCGAGATTTCGTCGGTCGCCTTGGCGGTCTGGCCGGCCAGCGTCTTGACCTCCTGGGCCACCACCGCGAAGCCGCGACCGGCATCGCCCGCACGCGCGGCCTCGATGGTGGCGTTCAGCGCCAACAGGTTGGTCTGCTCGGCGATCGAGGTGATCAGCTTGACGACGTCGCCGATGCGCGCGCCCGCTTCGGAGAGCTGCGCGATGCGCTGATCGGTCGCCTCGGCCTGCTGCACCGCCTCGGCTGAAATCTGGTTGGATTCCTGCACGCGCCGGGTGATCTCGGAGATCGATTGAGACAGCTCGTCCGAGGCCGACGCCGCCGAACGCACGTGCTCGGAGGCGTTTTCGGACGCGCCCGCCGACTGCGCCGACAGATCTGCGGTGGAGCGCGCGACGTCGGTCAGCTGCCGCGCCGCACGCTCGAACTCGCCTGACGAGGCCAGCACCTTGTCGAGGATGCCACCTTGTCGAGGATGCCGCCGACGCTGCCGCGGAACTCCTCGACGAAGCTGCGCAGGTCTGATTTGCGCTGCTCGACGGCTGCGGCTGTGGCTGCCGCCTGCTCGCTGCGCATGCGCGCCCGTTCCAGCGAATTGCTCTTGAACACCGCGACCGTGCGGGCGATCTCGCCGATCTCGTCGGCGCGATCCTCGCATTCGATCGCGACGTCGCTCTGGCCGTTGGCAAGCGCGGTGAGCGAGTGCGTGACCGAGGTGAGCGGCCGGGTGATGCGGCGGACGACCAGCAGGGTCAGGACCAGCACCAGAAGCGCGGCGAGGCCCGCGGCCGCCGCCATGCTCTCGATCGCCTGGGCCAGCATGCTCTCGTACTGGATCATGGGGATGCCGACATAGAGGATGCCGACGACCTTGCCGGCCGCATCCGCGATCGGGAAATAGGCCGTCATGAACGATTTGCCGAACAGCGTGGCCGGCCCCTTATAGGCCTCGCCACGGCGCAGCGGCGCCTGCCCCGGATGATCGGCGGCAAGCTGGGTGCCGACGGCGCGGTCGCCGTTTTCCTTTTTCACATTGGTGGAGCGGCGCACGAACTGCCCGCTCGCATCGTCGAACACGAACAGGGTCGCATTGCCGCCGACATAGGACACCGCGCGATCGACGATGGCGTGATCCCCGAAGTCAGGCATCTTGGGGATCTCGGCGCGCGCCACCGTGCCATCCTTCATCGTGATCTTGGCGGCGGGAACGGTCTCCGTGAAGGCCAGTGCCAGCGTGCGCAGATTGACCTCGATGTCGCGCAAGGCGCGATCGTTGAAGGCGGATGTCAGCGACCAATAGCCGGCGCCGACCACAAGCGCGGTGTTCATGGCGATCAGCAGCACGGCGCACAGGACCGCCTTGGTGCCGAGCTTGAATTGCGGCAGGAGTTTTGCCGTCGAAAGATTGGACATGGATGGAACTACCCCCGTAATTCCTGCATATTCGTGCAGCCCGCTTACGGTCCCATTAACGACGGTTCACACCGCCGCACGCGGCATGCTTTCCAAAGTGTAAACGAGGACGCCCCTGACCACGCCGAGCGCGCCTGTCATCGTCTGGTTTCGCGATGACCTTCGTCTGTCCGACCATCCCGCCCTCCATGCTGCCGTGAAAGCCGGTGCGCCGGTGGTCTGCCTCTATGTGCTCGACGAGGCCGCCGGGCGCCCGCCGGGCAGCGCAGCGCGCTGGTGGCTGGCGCAGTCGTTGCGGGCGCTTGGCGCCGAGATTGCCACGCGCGTTGGATCGCTCGTCCTGCGCAGGGGACCGGCGGCCAAGGTCGTCGCCGAATTGGCCCGCGAAAGCGGTGCCCGCGCCGTCCACTGGAATGGAATTGCGCAGGCGCCGCATCAGGCAGTTGAGAGGCAGCTCGAAGCCGCACTGGCAAAGCTCGGCATCGACTCGCAAAGCTTCCCCGGCGACCTCCTCGTCCCACCCTCGGCGATCCGCAACAAGGAAGGCCGGGGCTTGCGCGTATTCACGCCGTTCTGGCGGCGGGTGCTGTCGCTCGGCGATCCGCCAAAGCCCTTGCCCGCGCCGAAGCAGCTGCGCCCTGGTCCAAAGATCGCCAGCGATCGACTTGAAAGCTGGAAGCTCGAGCCGATCAGGCCCGATTGGGCGGGCGGCCTGCGCGAGACATGGACCCCGGGCGAAGCCTCCGCGCGGACACGCCTGCGCGACTTCCTCAAGCACAGCGCGCGCCGCTATGTCGGCGATCGCGACCGCCCGGATCGGGAGGGCACCTCAAGCCTGTCGCCGCATCTGCGCTTCGGCGAGCTCAGCCCGCGCCAGGTCTGGCACGCGGCGCGCTTTGCCGCAGATGAAGATCCGGCGCTCGGGCCCGGTATCGAAAAGTTCCTGAGCGAGCTCGGCTGGCGCGAATTCTGCCGTCACCTGCTCCACGACCATCCCGACCTCGCCACCGACAACCTGCAAACGAGCTTCGACGGCTTCCCCTGGAAGGGCGACAAGAGGGCGCTTGCGGCCTGGCAGCGCGGGCACACCGGGTACCCCATCGTCGACGCCGGCCTGCGCGAACTCTGGCACACCGGCGTGATGCACAACCGGGTGCGGATGGTGGTGGCGTCGTTCCTGGTCAAGCACCTCTTGATCGACTGGCGCGAGGGCGAAGCCTGGTTCTGGGACACGCTGGTCGACGCGGATGCCGGCAGCAATCCCGCCAACTGGCAATGGGTCGCCGGCTGCGGGGCCGACGCCGCGCCCTATTTCCGCGTGTTCAACCCGCAGCTCCAGGGCGAGAAGTTCGATCCGGATGGAACCTACGTTCGGCGCTGGGTACCGGAGTTGAAGGACATGCCAACCAAGCTGATTCATCGGCCCTGGCAGGCCACGCCGATCGAGCTTGCGAGCGCGGGCATCACGCTCGGCAAGACCTATCCGCAGCCGATCGTCGATCATGCCAAAGGGCGCGAGCGTGCACTCGCCGCCTACGCAAAGATCCGCAGAAGTTGAGCGCCGCTTTGACACAATTTCGAAACCCGCTATCGTCATCGCGCCAATCAAACCGCGGGGGACGATATGGACGACGATAAGCCGATCACCGAACAGGCGATGGAGACGATCACCACAGCCGTGGAAGCGACCAAGGACGCGGCGGTCATCGCCGTCAAGAAGGTCAGGAAAGCCGCCAAGAAGGTCGCGAAGAAAGTAGCGCCGAAGAAGGCTTCCAAGAAGAAGGCCAAGAAAGCCTCGAAGAAGAGTTCGAAGAAGGCTGCAAAGAAGTCGTCGAAGAAAGCGGTCAAGAAAGCGACCAAAAAAACTGCAAAGAAGGCCGCCAAGAAAGCGGCCAAGAAAACCACCAAGTCGAAAAAGAAGACTCGGAAGGCCAAGCGCTGATCAGGGAGCAGGTCTCCGGGTGTGTGCGCGCCCGGAGACAAAGCTCCAGGGATACCCTACCCTCGCGGCTTGGATGCGCGCCGGCCCGGGTGATGCTCTCCCTTCGGATCACGGAATTCGCTGCGATGACCGCGGCGGTCCTCGGCCTTGAAGCGCCGCCGCTTTTCCGGTGAGCCGAACTGCTTGATCAGCCGCCTGCCGTTGACCTTCTTGATGACGTAGCCACCCTCGGTCATCGAGAACGGCGCCTTGAGCGATCCCATATGGTCGAATTTGGTGCCGCGGGGATGCTCGAAGGGCTCGAACCAGGACGGATAGACGAAGTTCGACATCGGGAAGCCGTTGACGAGGAAAGAGTCCTCCTCCACGGCGTCGCAGACCTCGTAGGCATATTGGGTGTGGCGGGTCCTGTCGGCCCACAGATTGGCCATGGGGTCCAGCACCATCTCGAACAGCTCGTGCGATGCCGCCAGGCTGACGGGATCGTCCTCACCCAGCGCCTTCAGGAATATCTTCGAGATCGGCTGTCCCCGATGCGTCAGCTCGTGCCGTCCGAGGAAGTTCTTGTGGCTGGGGGGGGGG
>NZ_AJQF01000394.1:0-43414 GCF_000261705.1 Bradyrhizobium genomosp. III
TCGAGATCGACCGGGTAGCCCCAGACGGGGAGGAAATGCTCGTCGTAGCATTTCTGGAGCGCGGCTGTGAGCTTGGCCATCATCCGGTCGCTCATCATCTCCTCCGCGTAGTTGATGCAGGCAATGCGGACCGGCTTCAACGATCTGCCGAGCAGCGCGCGCCTCGCCTTCTTCATGGAAATCACCGTATGAATGTGAAACTGAAATGCGTTCAGCCTAACACGAACCTGCCGCGCACGTCAGGGATGTATCCCGTCGCCCGCTCCATCCGCCTAGAAGCGCCGGTTGACGACGAACACGGCGGCCGCGCACATCCCCATGCCGGCAATCGCCAGCGCGTCGAGCTTCTCTCCGAACAGCAGATAAGCCATCAGCGCGGTCACGGCGGGCACCAGATAGAACAGGCTCGCGACCGAGGTCGCCGCAGCGTGGCGGATCAGCCAGTACAATAGCCCGATCGATCCGATCGAGAGCGCGACCGCGAGCCAGCCGAGCGCGAGCACGAACTCCCGCGTCCAGTGCACCACGCGGTCTTCGAACAGGAAGGCCCCGATCGCGAAGAAGATGGTGACGGACACATATTGCACGAGATTGCCTGAGCGCCAGTCGATCTGGTTGCAGTAGCGGCGCTGATAGAGCGTGCCGAGGGTGATGCTGATCAGGGAGACGACCGAGGCAAGCCAGCCGAGACCGGCTTCACCGGTCATGGGACGGTTGTGCAGGATCATCACCACGCCGCCGAGGCCGAGCACGAGCCCGGCCCATTGCACCGGCGTCACCTTCTCGCCGAGCCAGCGGTTGGCGATGGTCGAGGTCAGGATCGGCTGCAGGCCCGGAATCAGCGCGGAGAGCCCGGCCGGGATCGAATGCGCGATCGCGATCGCGGTGCCGCCGAGATAGAAGCCGTGGACGAGAATGCCGGCGACCGCGCTGTGCGCGATGCCGGTGCTGTCAGGCCATTTCGGCCGCGCGATCGCCGCGATGATCGCCATCAGGCCGACCACGATCGCCATGCGGATGGCGAGATAGGTCAAGGGATCGGCATTGTTGACGACGTATTTGGTGCCGATGAATCCGGTGCTCCAGAGCAGAACGAACAGGATCGGCGCGGTGCGGGCGGTCAGGGCTTCTTGATTATGGTTCATTGCCGCCCTCATTGCCCCACCGGGGGCTATGCGGCAATGCGAATTTCGTGCGGACGATGCTGCGCTGCGACGGACGATGGCGGCTCAGTTCAGCCGCTCACCATTCTTCCGGACAGGGGTCGATGATCTTCCAGAGCTCGACGCCGTTCTTGATCTTCTTCATGTCGGTGGTGAGCCCGCCATTGCGGCGGATCCAGTCCTTCACCTTGTCGGGGTAGTAGGACATCAGGTCGGACGTGCCCTCGGAGCTGGTGACCTTGATGCCGAAGGTGAAGGCCTTGTCGTAATAGGCCTGGTGGAAGCCGAGGCTTGCCCGCGGCGTCACGCAGATCTTGTTCATCGGCACCATGCCGAGCACCAGCGTGCAGGCCGAGTTGCAGATGCCGTCGATGATGACGCGCTCGCCCTTCTCGCGGACGCGCTTGTACTTGGTCTTGTATTCCTCGACATAGCCGCCGTGGTCGCGGGTGATATGCAGTTCGGCCCGCGCCGGCGTGGCGGCGGCGATGGAGAGCAACAGCAGGCTCAGAAGCGTGATGCGCATGGCGGCGTGACGGCGAAAGCCTTCAGGAATGAACCGGCTTCGAAGGACCCGCGAAATGAGCCCCTAGGCCGGCAACAGGATTCTTAACCGAATAGTCTTTGGTCATACTTGTGTGGGGAATTCGTTAAGCATCCCGAAAAGGCCAAAAATGGGCAGCCTTCGACCGCATGTCGGGCAATTCTGTCACACCCACCCGGGAATCTGAGGGATTAGCCCCGATTTCCGGGCGCCGGACAGGTGCCCTGGAGGTGCGAAGTGGCTATAGATGGCTGACCTCGTGCGGGTTCCGGAGAATCGAGATGAGCAAGTTGACGCTTGTAGCCGCGGTTGCTGCCCTGTCGGCCGCAATCCTAGCCCCTGGCCTCGCGGAGGCGCGGGGACATCACCGGCACCACCGCCATTACGCCAATCCGCTGCCCTACCCGATCAGCTATCTGCACAATTACGGCCCCGGCATCACCCCCGGTACCTTCGCCTTTTACGACGGCCCGTCGACCAATCATTGCTACCAGAGCGCGGCCGCCTATGTCGGCCAGGACCGCCGCCGGCACCCCTGCTACTGAGGGGCGCTGGCGTGGCCTCTGCGGGCGCCTCTATTTGGCGGCGCCCGACAGCAGCAATTGCTTCTCGATCTCGTAGACCGGCAGCTTGACGAGGTCCTTGCCGACCTCGCCCCGCAGCGCCTTGCGCATGACGTCCGAATAATCGGCGCGGATCATCCCGAGCGCGCGCGGTGAGGCCACCATGGTCAGGGCCGTGGTCTCGCCGGAGCTGACGGCGGCATCGAGCCGGCCGGCAAGGCCGCGCAGGAAGGCGCGCTCGGCCTCATCGTGCCAATCGGTCTGCTCGGCCGAGCTGCGCAGGCCGCCGGCAGCGGCATGCAGGCGACCCGGCGCGTCGCTCCCTTGCGCGCTGGTCATGGGATTGGGCTGCTCGTGCACCTCCCTGGTGTGAAGGTTCGGAAACATCTCGTCGCCGAGGTTTTCCAGAATGAGCGCCTTGCGCCCATCGCACACGACCAGCCAGCCGCCCTTGTCTAATCTCATCTTGTCCATTGCACAGCTCCAAGCAACCTGTGAGCCGGCTCTCCGAATTGGTCGAAGGACTGGCCACGCGACAAGACTACGAACGAAGCCCCGACGGCGAATTGCGCAGGATCAAGAACCGCATCGATGTCCTGCGTGGCCATCGCAGCGCGGGCCGCAGCATTGGTCACTCGCGCGAACCTGGGATAGTCTGGCGGGGTCGAGGTCAGGCCTGCGGCGGACCGGCTGAAGATTTGTTCATCAGCATTACATTTCGGTTCCGCCACAATTGATCAGAACAACTTCGATATCCTGGATCGCGTCAGCGGAGGAAGACATCATGAATCTCAAGATCGGCCTCGTCGCCGCAGCCCTGTTCGGCGCCATGTTTGGCGCTTTGGCGACATCGCCGGCGGCGTCTGCCATGCCCATCGCGCCCGCGCCTGCGACGCCGCAGGCCTCCGGCATCGAGCAGGTCCGCATGGTCTGCGACGCCTGGGGGCGCTGCTTCTGGCGTCCGAACTACTATGGGTATTACGGGCCCCGGCCGTATTACGGCCCCCGGTATTATGGGCCGCGCTATTACGGTTACGGTCCACGCTATTATGGCCCACGCTATCGCCGCTGGTGACATCTGAAGGGGCCCTCGGGGCCCCTTCGCTTTTGCGAGATCATTCCTTGCGCGGTCATCACCAGCCTGGATCGATTCCAAAACTGATCTAGATCAAGGATGAAATCGGCACGCACCGTCATTCTACGGTGATGGCGGACTTGATCGTTTTTCGATGCCCCCAGACGGGCATGAACGTACAGACGGATCTTGAGAAGCAGCTGAGGCAGGAGAGACGGAGCTTTGCATCCTTCGCCTGTCCCGCCTGCACGCGGCTGCATTTCATCGACCTCGCCTCCGGCCAGCCGATGAGCCGGGAACGTTGACGGCCACATCGATCTGGACGGACGTCATGGCATGATGTCCGCAATACTACGGCCTGAAATTCGGTTTACTGAAACGCGATGTTTCGCCATTGATGGCGGTGTATCGACGTTCATTTGATTGTCACATTTCAGCAGCCGGCCAGACCATGTTGTTCGACGCCCTCGCTCCGTCCTCCGCTCTTCAACTGATCGGCTTTGCCGACGTCGATGCGTTTCGGCCGATCGAGACGATGGAGGACGCCAGAAGCATTCCGCTCGACATTCCGAACTTCGCCGCGGCCCGCGCCGTCGTCTCCCTGCCGGCGTGCCGCATCATCCTGATGAGATCGTTCGCGCGCATCCTCGACACCGCCTATCGGATGCCGGGCGGGATGGTGATCCTGTCCATGACCGACGACCTCCAGGTCAACTTCAAGGGCCTGGATCTCGACGCGCGCTTCTTCGTGACGCTCCGCGGCAACGATGAATGCCACTTCGTCGAGCCCCAGACCAATCATCATGCAATGATCATCTTCTCCCCCGAGCTCAAAGACCGGGGCTGGTTCGATCACGCCGACGATTTGCGGGCTCATGTCGCGAACCGGCCCGCCCTGCTCCACACGCGGCAACTCCTGCTCGACATCCTGCGAACCGCCTCAATGCAGCCGCTCCTGTTCGAGACCACCGAGGCGGCGGCCCATCTGCAGGAAGGCCTGCTGCTCGCGCTCGACGATCTGTTTCGGATCGATTCGATGTCGGATCGGAGCGCCTCGGTCCAGGGCGAGCGTTCGATCAAGCTGGTGCAGCGGATCGACGATTACGTCGCAGCCCATCCGACCGTGCCGATCTATACCGCCGATCTCGCCGGTGAGTTCGGCGTCTCGATCCGCACCCTCGGCGGCGCAGTCAGCAAGGTGCGTGGCATGAGCCTGCATCAGTACATTCGCCTCAAGCGGCTGTGGGCGACCCGCGCCCGTCTGCTCAAGGGCGGCGGCGCCACCGTCGCCACGTGTGCACGCGCGCAGGGCTTCCATCATCTCGGTGAATTTGCCGCAGCATACCGCGCGACGTTCCACGAGGCCCCGTCCGACACGCTGGCACGCGGCCGGCACAGCCGTATCCCGCCAGCCTGACCGACGCAGCAAGCCCTTGCGACGGTGCGCGGCATCAGCGCCGTTCTGGAACATATCTGGAACGCCAAGGAGGAGTGGCGCGCTCGGAGAGATTCGAACTCCCGACCCTCGGAATCGAAATCCGCCCAGTCCCTGAGCATCTCCAACGAACATTCTGAACTTTCCCGATCCGTTCATGCATTGACGGGATTGGGGAATTTCTCGCGTTCAGAATGCGATAGTGGAGATGACTATGCCTGAGATCCGCCTCGATAGCGCCCGCATTGAGCGCATCGTTTCTCAAACCCTGCGGGATGATGCCGGGCTCCGGCCCCTCAAGGCGAATGAACTCGCCGCACAGATCTGCATTCGGCTCAATGCGTCAATGGCTATGCCGACGAACCCTCCCCTCAGCGGCTATCGCATCATCCCCATCTCGCCGCCATTAGACAGTGCATTCAAAACGGCGGTGTTATCGAAAATCGCACGTGTCGATGATCTTGTGGCGCGAGAGCTTTGGAGTCTGGTTTACGAGCGAGGACAGGATCTGCCGCCAGCCGTTGCGGACTTACCGACGCGTCTGAGGTCTTAAATCGGTCGCCACTTTGTTTGAGCATCAACAATTCGGCTCGAAAGGTTCTGTTTCGATGCATAGTACTTTGAAACCGACTCAACGAAGTCCTTACCGTTGGCGGGACCTGACAGGTTTTCCGCCGATTTTTGTAGGCGCACCAAAGCGTCAGCAAACTCATCCACTTCATGCCTTGCATCTGGAAAGTGATTTCTCAGTTTCTCGGCAGCAGCGAAGGAATCTTGAACAGTTGACTTGAGGGCCTGTAAGTCCTCGGGCGACGTTGCGCTCTTGCCTAGGGCCTTGTCGGCAAATTTCTGAAGCACCAAGTTCATGTCATGATCAGCTTTCTCACTAGCCTCAATCTGCTTCTTGAGGGCCTCACGGTTGGCGGCGCGAAAGCTGGCGTAGTCTGATGACAGCCCGCCGATTAGCAGGCCGACCAGGCCTGTGAGCGCAGCCAACCAATGCTCTCTAAAGAGCTTTTTGATCGCTTCGATCATGGCTAGTTATCCCGTCTAACAGTTGCCGGACTTCTGAGGCCAGTTCGTTTGGCCACGTCTCTTGCTCGCTCGCATGCGGCGGGCCATCCATCGAGACCTAAAAGCTGTATCTGCCGAAATGCCTGCTTGGCCACTTCTGCCGTGCAAGAATCATTGGCCGCAGCTTTCGAGTTTGTCATGATCATGTTGCCCGCCTCGGTTTGGGCCACTGCGTCGGGTCCTACGTCAATCGCGATGATGAAGAGAACGGACGCAACGAGAGGAGTAATTCTCTGCCCAATGAGAGAGATGAATCCGGGCGAGTTAATATTTGTTTGCAGCTGAGCAAGATAATCGCCTGAATCGATGAAGGCGGCATGCTCAAAACTCTTGACTTCATTTTCTCTATCCTCAGCTATCGCCTTCGTGTTCGCCGCGGCGAAGTTGAAAAAGCCTTGAAGCAAGGCGTCATCGAAGGTGTCGAAATCCGCGCTGGTCACCTCGAAGCGAGCCGAATAGAGATCGTTGATTGAGTAGTTGCCGTAGGCCAGCTTATAGAATTGTCCTCGCAAAGAGCGCTCTACAATGAAGGCCGCGTTCGGCTTTTGTAGCGCATCCAAGATTGCAAAAGGAAGCTCGGTTTTAGGCAGCCTAGCTAACCAACGAACATTCCGCGCTGGAAGCTCTTCATTGCCAAACAGGCGAGGCACCTTCTCGGTCTCGTACTTGGAACCAGACGAGCGTACCTCCCCGATCAGGACCTCATCCATATAGGCCCTCGGGGGTACGATGACGAGATCGCCCCGCTTTATTTTCTCGTAATAGGTGCGAACCAGTCCCTCCAGCTGCGCCGCACTATTGCCGCCCCCGTCACCATAATCACCTAATTTGCCAGACGGACGATCATCGGCCGGCTGGCCTCGCCTGTACCAAGCCCGGAAGGCCCTGGAGCGGTTGACCCGCCGTCTCAGGTTTTGTTCATTGAGCGGTACGTCGGCTTCTAATTTAAGCCCCGGAAGCTCGGCTATTAGACTGCTGTTTTCTCGAAATTCGCGGTAAAGTCGGTACCCCTTTCCCGGTCGGACCACGAAAACATTATGTTCTTCCGATAAAATTCGCGCGTTCAAATCAATCGTTATCATTATCCCCCCGGCCCCGAGGCAGTACAACCAGGGTAATTACCTTGCAAAGACGAACAAGCCAACGTGGAAGATAGGCCTAGCGCGTAGAGGTATCATATGACCACCCTCACCCGCAGATCCGACAATCATAATGGCTGGCACGTCTATTTCGGAGACGTCCGGATCGGGCAGATCGGCAAGCGATCCGGCGTGCCCACCCACGCCGATCAATGGGGCTGGATTCTGGGCTTTTATCCAGGCACGACCGCCCGGTTGACCGGCAGCGCGGTATCCTTCGAGCAAGCCCGCAAGCAGTTCGAGAGTGCATGGTCGCGGCTCGCGCCGACCCTGTCCGAGGACCAGTTTCAAATCTGGCGGCGAGATCGCGACTTCCACGCCTGGAAGTATCGGATGTGGGAGAGAGGCTGCCTGTTGCCAACGCAAAAACAGGACGGCCGGGCGCGCTGCTTTTGCGGTGAGGCTATCACCAATGCCGATATCCCGTCTCACATCCAGGCCGCTCACCGCGGAATCGGTGCTTGAAGTCCGCGCCGAGAGCAAACTGACGAAACTGAGGCAGGGTCGAAACTTAAGGTAGTAAATACACGCCAAGTGAACAAAACAGGACCGATTATATGCAAAGGTTGTTCTTGGCAGGAGAACAACGGGCCCCGCCAGCCTCGCACCCACGATAATGTACAGCTAGTCCAACTATTCGTTGCGAATCTAGCCGCAATCGGGAATGTCTGGCAACGCGCGCCTATTTTTTAGGCTGCGCCGAACGGCCTCAGCATCCGAGCCAGCCCCGGAACTGCTTGAGGCCGTTTTGCGTCTCGTCAAAGAAACTGCGGCATGACCATTGCTACAGCTAAGCTGACTGGGATTTCAGCGCTCAGTTCGAGAATGAAGCGTTGCCGGGACCTATATTTCGAGCCCGGCAGCGTTCTCTTTTGAGACTCGTGGGACAGTCGCCAGCGTGAACCGGGGCCTTCGTCAGGCATGGTTGCTCTGTTTACCACTGGGATTTTTACTGCTGCGTTTGAAAAGGAAACGCTGCCCGGACATGGACTTCGAGCCTGGATCTCCAATTTTGGCTGCGCTCGTCTAGATCGCACGGCGCAAACGAACGGCCCCAGCTTTTGGCGGCTACTGGGGCCGTTGGAACGCTCCGACACGTAGGGGGCTTGGAGCCGGAGCACATGAGCAACTCTGACGCGTGCCTGTGGTTCCTAGATCACCGCCGCCCTTCTACTGGTAGCCCTTCGGCTGCTCTGGTGGGCTTGGAGGCGGCATACCGAAATCCTTAGCCCGCTTTGCCGCTAGTTTCCTGTAAGCAGCAGCCTGGTCGAGTAGCTGGCTTTTGAATGCCGAATCCGGCTCGCCGGCTGCCAAACCTTCCAGAGCCACGGCTCGATCCAAATACTCGGTCAGCAGCCTCATTGGGCGAGTTAGTCCTTGTCCTCGGTCCAGGTGCGTTCGCCGCACTGGCATTCGAACACACGGACGGTGAGCCCGCGCAAGGAGTCCATCATATTATGGACGAGCTTGGGTTGAGCGCCGCACTTACAGCGCCGATCTTCCCGCGTCTTAGGCCCTGAGAATTTATCGCTACTGAAATAATTCAACGTACTCACCCTGCCAGAGGTAAGTTCCTAAGTCCCAAAGTGAACATTTGTTCCAAACCTGTCAGTTGTCTCTAAGCAGTGGCCGATCCAATTGCGGATTAGAGCGCCGGAATATGCCGCGGCTCGTAACGGCATCCACAGCGGTCGCAACTAACCTTCGCTCCCGTGCCTACTTGCATGCGCCGTAGTATTGCGAAGGAACGAAGCTGCCTCCCAAGATCGAATGTCGGCTGTGCACCGACTTTCCGTCCGTGTGACTAATCGAAGTCGTCTGAATTACGCCTGTCCCCAACGTCTCTGCAAACGTAATGGCCTGATCACCATTGAACACGGCTACGTCGGACATTCCAGCATTGCCGATGAGGACGGCCTTTTTCGTCAAGCTATCTAAGGCAAACTCGAGCCTAAAACTTTCTCGCTGCACCCCTGCTGGCGATGCCATTACATCATACTTGCAAACCCAACGAAGCGTGTCAGCGCGCGCTGGGGTACACACAAACCAAGCTTGCGCCGATAGTACCGCAAGAAAAACAACCTGAGCCTTCATCTTCCCTCCCATTTTGCGCTACAGGAGCTAGACTGCCTCAATTTTCGGAAATTTCCGACATCGCTTTGATAGCAAGCGGAATGATTTGCGTCTTTTCTTGAAACTGCCTTTTCTGCTGGAGCTGCCATGCCCGCCTACCTAGTTCGCACCATCGAAGAGCGTGATTTGGTCGGTGTATTCTATGCTGCCGACGTCCACGAGTTGGCCTACATGCTCGATGAGGTCTTAGAGCCGAACTATTGTGAGTATACGACGATTGGACCCGGGGGCGTCATTTGGGAGGAGCCTGCTATTGCGATCCCAGTGCCCAAACCCAAAGGTGACGATGACGACAATAGTGAAGGCATCCCATGGAAGGACGCTCGTTTTACAGAAAACTGGGCTATGCTCGTTTATAACAAAGGCGGAAAACGCTGGAGAAAGATAAACGTTACCGTTGAGGATCTCTATGGGATCGATCCAGAAACGCCTGATCCCGATCCACCTCCACGCCCAAAATCACAGCGAGCCGGCACGGTGCTGCCGTTCAGGCGCCGCAATCAACCCAAGTGAATGTTGAACTTGAGCCCGAGCCCGCCGCTGGAGGGGCGCCAGCCGGGATAAAAACCGGGACTCCCTATTTCTTGAGTTCGGCAGCCAGCTTGTCAAGGTCGGCCGCTTGGCTTGGCTGGTCTGGAATGTTCAAGGCCCAAATGATGATCTTGCGAAGAAGGGCGCGCATCACATAAGCCCTTTCACATATGCCTTGGCTTGCGCCACCGTCAAAGCCTGCTTGCCCTCTAGCACCTGAATGCGATTGAGCATCGTGAACAGCAGTTTCACAAGCTTATGTTGGAAAACTTCGTCGGATTGATTCTGCTGATATCCATCAAGGATCGTTGTCGGAAGCGGGCGCGGCACGTCGGGATAGCCTTTGGCCAGAACCTGTCCAAGACTTGTTTCAGTGTCGATCGCGGCGGGAAAATTGTTCTGTGCGGCCCAAGATTGATACCTGCTATCAGTTACGGGGACGTAGTCCCCGATCTCGCTGGAGTAGGCCTTGCTTTGGTCTGCGCCGACAAACCAGTACCATCTAGTCAAGTCATAGAGAGCAGACATATTGGCTCCTTTATACGTACACGCCGGCCCCAGTGCCAGCAATACTTCCCGGCAAATATGATGTGCCGCCGCCGTTGGTGTTGATTACCGCGCCAGCAGATGTGATGTACTTTTTGCCGGTCATCGTGAAGCCACCCAAATTGATGGTGCGGGCACCTGCCACAATGAGCATCGACGAACCAGGGTCAGCGTAGAAAAACGCATCGGTCCAAGACATATTGCCGGTCATTGTCATCGTCTGACCGAAGGATCCATAAAGATCGATGATGCCCCCGATATGCGCGTAGAAAATCTCGCGCCAGCCAGAGCATGCACCCATTGTAATGTTACCGACAAAATGGATGTAGGCGTTCGCGTAGCACGACACCATGTCGTAGCCGGTGTTTGTTCCACCGTTCAAGGTTATAGGACCAACGTTGATAGTGCCGGTCCCGTTATGAGAAATGAGGGCGCCCGTGTTGGCACTAGTTGTCAACGTACCGTTCTGGATTGTGAAATTTCCGGGCAAGGGTACTGTGCACGAAACACAAGTTGCGCCCGCAGAAGCGCTGATCGTCGAAGCGCTATTCAATTCGAGTATGACGTTTCCGCCGCCACTCCAAGCGCTAGATATGCTCAGCTCTGCAAACGTCCCTGACACAGCACTAATCGTTACATTGTGTCCTCCGAGATCTAGCGTCTGAGCAATGACGTTATAAGCCTTCTGGAGCGTCAGAAAGGCGCCGCCGGCAGAGTTGGTGAGGCCGTTGTTTGAATCGCTTCCGTCAGTCCGCACATAGTATGTTCGGTCTGCCGCGAGGAGTTCTCGCCCTGGGTGAATGTGATCCGCGCGAGCGAACCGAGTTGACGTGCCAACGGCGGCGGTCGCTAGCGTCCCAAGCGGGTTTACCGCTGCGGCCTGTCCGATTACAAACGCGGTGCTTGCAGCCTTCGTGCTGCTGTCGCCAACTGACTGCGTGGTGACAAACAGCGACGTGCCGTCCGTTGTTGCCCCGCTGATGCCACCTAGGGCGCCGCTGTTGTTATATTGAATCTGCGTATTTGATCCGCCCGGAGCGCCCCCTGCCGGGGCCCATGTCCCATCGCCCCGCCAGAACGTCGACGAGCTTGCACCTGTCCCAGATGCGAAGTTACTAATTGAAAAGTTCCCGCTGATGCCGCTTGCGCTCACCGCGGCCCAGGAGCCATCACCGCGCCAGAATGTTGAAGAACTGGCGCCGATGCCGCTGGCAAAATTTCCGATAGAGAAATTCCCGCTAATGTCGCTCGCGACAATCGAAATGGTCCCGGCCGGGAAGGTTTGAACGGCGCCCCATGTCTGCGAAAAATTCAGCAGGGCAAATTGATAGGTGATCGGACCAAGCGTATCTGGGCCCGTGCCGCTGCTCCCAGGCGGCAACTGCACCGTGGGCGGCAGGGAGGTGATGATATTGGTCATTAGTATTTGATCATCACGTTGAGGAAGGTGGAGGGCTGCATAATGCTAAAGGCCGTACCCGAACCGATTGACGATCCGCTAAAGGTTGTCGTTCCCTGTGATGCGGAGATGCTTGCACCGGAGTTCCCGCCGCAAGCGAACCCGCCGCCGCCCGTCGTGGAGCTGCCGGCAATGGCGTTGTGCGAAATTGAAATAGAGCCGTTGCTGATCGTGCCTGAGGGCGTGAACGTCGGAAGATTGCCCGTGCCGAGCGAAACGCTCTCAGCACCAACATTCGCGCCCAGCAAGCGCACGGTCAGACCAGATCCGGCACCACTGATCGCCAGGGCCCGACCGAGGGCCTTTGGAAGCGCCAAAGCTTTCAGACCGGCCCAATCAGCCGCAGCCGAAACGCCAAGGCCGCCAGTGACGGCACACCAGGCATTCGAGGACGGCTGGGAAATGTTGGTCCATAGCAGGGTATACAGCGCCTGATAGGTCGCCCCGGCCGCGGTCGCGCCAGAACCGGCATTGCCGATCGTCCCGTCATTCATCATCAGCCAGCCGGTGTCGGCCGTCGTCTTGTAGCTCAGCTTAACGTCGCCCGTCGAAAAGAACGCTCCCGTAGTCGTGTCAACGTAGTTTTTGGAAGCCGCATCCGTCGCAACCGTTGGATCCGCGATGCCCGTAATCTTGTTGCCGCCCATGGGCAACGCGGCAGCCATGGCAGAGCGGCCGTTGCGGTCGAGCGAGTTCGTCAGCTCGCTCCCGATGTCGGTAATCAGGGTGTTATAAGCCGAGCTCGAAATGCTGGTCCCGCTGACGGCGCTGGTATTGGCCGGCTGCTGGTATGAGCCGTTTGCTTGTCTAGGCATTGCCCCTCACGAAAAAGGCCCCCAAAAGGGAGCCGTTGGCGGAAAATTCCAATGGATTAGGTCAGTTTCCGGGGTTGAGCCGGTTAGGAGTCGGGCCGTTCCCATGGTAATTTCGGCAGATATTCGCCTCCTCACCACGCGGAACTATGGCCCGAATCCTGATCTGCACGGCCTTGTTGGTCGGCGTCATCGCCGGCCTAAAGTGGCTGTTGAAATGGTCCTTTGACGGACTCGGCTTTTGGGCCGGGTTGACGATATGCGCTGCAATTTGTGCGGTCGGCCTCGTTATCGCTCGTTTAGTCGATAACGCAGATAATCGTTCGCGAGCAGAGACGCCGCGAGCGCCGCACGGTTTCCAATAGCTGGAGCAGCCGCCGCATTCTCCCCGCGCCGGCCGAGCGCATCAATCAAAGCCTGCAAATAGGCGTCACGTTCTGCACCTTGCGCCGAAAGCACCCGCGCAGCCTCGCCGTAATGCCGGGTTTGATCGGACCGCATTCCGTTGGCGATCCATCCTGCCGTTTTCTTCGCACCCGTCGCCAGCAAGCCGGTAAGGCTCATATTCGGATTGAGGAGCGGCGTTTCCGTCGACGGGTCCGGCTTAAGAGCCTTTGCCGCCGCCGTGCGTTGCGCAGTCTGCGAGTTCTCGACAACCTTGTTATGGGTGTCCCGGAACTTCAGATTGCGCTCAACCGAGGCGATGAGATCGTTAGCGGCGTCCTGCCCGTGAACGGTCGCAAGCTTGGCCGTATTCCAACCGCCCTCGCCCTGCAATTCGCTGCGCAGCGCCTGGAGATCGTTTGCCTTTGTTCCCAAGAGGCGTTCGATGTTGCCGCGGCTTCCCTTGGCAAACGCGATCTTTTCGCCTTGCGATAGAGGGTCAAACTCCATCGCGAAACGTTCAGGGGACGGGGTCGTTTTGCCGGACCCGAGATATTGCGTTCCGGCCTCGACTGCATCCGCTCGCTTCGCCAGCGCCGCAGATTGCCGGTTAGCCTCACGATAGCCAGGAACCTGCTTTTCCAGCGCATCATTGATCGCGCCGCGCATCAGCTTTAGAGCGCCCTGCTGCCGCTGGAGCGCGCCGGCCGGTACACCCAGGCCGGGAGCGTCGTATTCAATGACGTTGTCGAGCTCGCCCTTGATCTTGTGCAGGAGGCTTGCCGAGTCGTGAGGAATGACCTTGCCGTCCGCCGCCGCAACAGGTGCCGGCGCCGACCCAAGCGGCTTATTGCCGGGGAAGGAGCTTTCGTGCTCAAGCTGCGTCACCACGCGGTCGACCGCCTCGTCCGGAGACAAGCCCTTTTCGCGCATCAGATTAATAGCGCGGTCCTTGACGTCGGAATCAATCTTGTCGTAGCCGGCCGCCTTCAGATCATCCTCAAGGCCCATTGTTTGCCGGTCGTAATCGTGCTGCTCCCGCTCGCTACGCGCGGAGTTTTCGCGCTTGGTCTTGAAGTTTTCGAAGCCCTCCGGATAGCGCTTTTGGCCGCGCAACTCGGCCTCGATCGCGTCGAGAAATTCGGCCGGCGTCGAGGTGCCGTTTTTTGATCCCCGGAAATATCCGGCCTCCTCCGCGGCCTCTCGCATCCGGTCGACGCGCTGACCGTCCTTGCCGACCACGTTGAAGAAACCGGGCTTACCGGGCACCTGGGCGCGATGCCCGAACGCCAGGCCGACAGCTTCCAACTCCGGATCAGGCCGCAGTCCGCCCTTGGACGCGATGAATTGCAGGAGGCTAAGAGGCTGCTCTTGCGTCGTCGTCTTCGCTTGCTGCTTTGCGTAGGCATCCGCAACAGCGTCCCCATACTGAGACCGCAGCGCCGCCGTTGTCGGATCTTCCGTGACAGGAACAGCCGGAGCGGGCGAAGCCGTCGAGGTCTTTGCAGACGCCGCAGCCGCTGACGCCTCCTCCTCTTTGGTCAGCATCTTCTTTAGATTGCTGAGCGCACGATGCTCCATGCTTCCGGTCGGGGCCTGTTCAAGCCGCCTAGTCAAATCGGACATGAGCGGGGAGATTTCGACCGACGGGGCCTCGTCGAGGGCCTTCGGGTAAGCCTTGGCGTCGACTTCGGACCGATAGCCGCGAATAGAGTTTGTAACCGTCAAGGGATCTTCAGCCGGCCCAAGGGCGCGGTTAACGTCGCTCATGATCCGGGAGTTAGTCGCATCATTCCGCCCCGTGAGAGCGTTGCTCATAATTGAGCGCGCCTCGTCGCTGTTGAGCGTGACGCCCTGAGCCTTGCCGAGCATAGCCGGGCCTGCATCTGCCAACATGGCATCATTACCGAGGCGCCCGACATTTGAGCGCACAGCCTGCGGCCCATCGGCCAGGAGCGCGTCCGCCAGGATCTTGGAAGCACCGCGGGACATGTTGTCGGCATTGCCGCGGAGATAGTCCGCAACAGCGCCATACCCGGCGCCAATGCCGCGAGCCGCAAGAGGGATGGAGACACCGAGCGCGCCCCCAACGCCCGCGCCCTTCGCGGCGTGCTTTGCCGTGTCCCCCAAATCCGTCAGATCGGGAGATTCCGAGACGCCCTGGACGCCGCCGATCGCACCACCGGTCAACAGACCGGCCAACGACTTGGCGTAGAGCGAGACCGGTTTCGCCGCAGCCCCGACAACGCCAACAGGCAACAGAGCGCTGCCCACCAGGTTGCCGGCTGCATTCGCGATCGGCGCCGCCTCCTGGAGCCGCTTATCTTCCCCGCGCTGCTTAGCCAGGTTGCCGGAATAATCTCCGAACTCGCCACCGATGCCGGTCAATGCGCCCATACCGGCCGCGAAGCGATCGGCAAACGGGATGCCGTTGGCAACCGAGCGCACGGTATCGTCAAGGACGCCAAACGCGCGCTTTGTCTTCTCACCCGCCGAAAGATTCGGCGCGGCGTCCGGCTGCGACAGATCAACGCCAGTTGGCTGCCCGTTCGCATCGATCGACATCGCAAGAGCTGCCGGCGCCGCCGGAGCTTCCTTGGTCGCAGCAACAGAAGGTTTCCCGGCCGGGTAATTCTGCTGCATAACAGACACAATCACCTTATCAGGCGTGCCGGCCGGAAATTGGACCAGCGAGCCGTCAGGCGCCTGAATCTGGATCGGATCGGCCATTACTTGAGTTTCCCTGTCGCGGGGTCATAGACGCGGATTGGCGCGATGTTCTTTTCGTGCTGACCTGCAAGCCCGGAGTTGGTCCCACTGTTCTGGAAGTCCGGGAGCACATAGCTTTGCGTCAAATCTTGCCCGGTCACGGGATCCTTGATCGGGTGGGCATCGTCGTATTCGGTCAAAATCTTCTGGACCGTAACGGGATCAATCTTCTTGCCCTGCGAGATCGCACGAGCCGTTGCCTCACGAACCGCGTTGCCCACCGCAACGTTGCGCTGCTCGATCTGGGCCTGGATGCCGAGCAGGCGCTGGTTGCCCGTCAGCGTCATTTCGAGACCCGGATTTGCCTTCAGGAAGTTAGCCATTTCGAAGTTTGTCACGCGAGATCCAACCGCACCCTTTGCTTGGGCGCCGGCCATCTGGCGATTGAACTTGGTCAGGAACTCCTTGTCGGAGAGGTCCTTTTCATCAAACGGCTTGTCAATGCCGATCGCAGACAAGCCGGCATTGATCGACTTCTGCAATTCAAGCCGCTCATTCGCCGCCAGGCCGCCCGTAGAGCCGCCGTTTTTCTGGATTGCGTCAATGGCGCCCTGCATCGCAGCCACGTCACGCGCCCTTGCCTGGGCATCCTCGACACCGTTCGCCAGCGAGGCATGAGCCTTGCCGAGACCTTCCGCCAGTTGCTTGTCGTAGGTCTGGCCGCTGTTCATGTCGACGTTGTTACTGATGTTCGTCGCGCTGGCCCGCGCCTTCGAGGTCGAGAAGGTCGCATAGTCCATCGGCGCCGGCTGCTCAGGCGTCGGCTTGAACGTGCCGGTATAGAATTGATATTCCGCAACGCTATTCGGAAGACTCTTGTTCGGGTCAGGTAGGGCGCCCGTCAAGGTGAACGCCTGATAAGCCGGGGTGCCGGGTTGCAAGCCGTAAGCCAGAGCCGCCGCCGCGCGATCGGCCGCAATATCGCTTGTCGAACGGTCCGCTCGTTCCGCCGCCCGCTTCTGAAGGCCGAAAGAGGCTTCCCAATGCCGATCGGAGACCGCGTCACGCGCAGCCTGTCGCTGGTTATCCGCCACCTTGGAAATGGTCTGAAGCTGGGTTGGATTCGCCCACTGATTGCCGGATAGCGCGATCATGGCTTGCGGCGAAATGTTGCCGCCGCCCCCGAGAGCTTCCGCAAGCTGTTTTTGGTAGCTCGAGCGGCCGTCCTGCTCCATCTGCCGGGCGCCGCTTCGCTCAAGGCCGCCGATCAACCCCTGAGCAAGCCGGTTGACGCCCTGCCAAGGGCTGGCGATCGGAGACGAGTCTCCCGCCTGCTTCAGAAGCGCGTCAGCATATGCTTGCCGGCGCTGGACTTCCTGAGGAGAACCGGAGGTGTCAATCGTGTAGTCAGCGAGTGCCATCTATGCGCCTCAGTTCAGCGGGCCGTAAAACGGGCTGCTCATATTGGAATTGTTGAATGCAGAGCCACCGGCCAGGCCCCCACCCCCGCCGCCACCGAACAGGCCGCCGAGAGAGCCACCGAGAGACGCGCCCATAGGACCGCCGAGGGCCGCGCCGCCGATGGTGCCGAGCGTTCCGAAAATCCCGCCCATCATCGCGTTATTCTGCGCAACCTGGTTTTGGTAATTCTGCTGCGCCAGGCCTGCATAGTTCGTGCTGGCAACGTTGGTCGTCGGCGTCGAGACGTTGCCCGTGGTCGGATTGGTCGGCGCCGTGCCGCTCATCAGCGCCTGATAGCTGGTCAGGGGCGAATTGTATTCCGCAAGCGCGGTATTCGCTGCCGTCTGGTAGTTCGCAAGGTTCGCGGAATTGTATGCGTCGTTTTTGCCCTGGTTGAAAACGCGCATTGCGTTGTCATAGGCCGGCGTCCCCGGCGTGACGCCCTGAGCTGCCAGCTTGGATTCCTGCTGATCTGTTGCCTGCGCCCACTGCGGATCCAGCCGCGACCTGTTGAGCGCATCGAGCTTCGCGGCCGTCCCGTTATAGGAAAGATCCAGCCCTTTGCCGGAGAACGCCCCTTGGCCGCTCGCCATCAGCTTGGCTGCCGCGTCCTGGGCGCCCTGCTGGTTAGCCGTGTAGCCCTCGTAAAGCTTCTGCTGGGGAGCAGAAAACGCCGTGTTGACGGTATACTGCGGCGTCCCGTCAGCATTGGTCCCCGTCTGGACATAGGTCGTCGTCCCATAGGGATTGCTTTGATTATACTGATTTAGCTCCTGCTGCGTCTTTGCAGCATTCACATTGTACTCCTGCTGCATGTTGGCAGTCTGGACAGGATCGGGAGCTTTTGGCGTGTTCATTTCAGGCGAACCACTTTCTGTTCTGACCGGAGAAGCCCAAAAACGACAGCGTCGCCGTCGTCAAAAAATTCGCGCATGATGCCCTCTCGCTTGAAGCCCATCGCTTCCAGCGCTCGAATTGCGGCCGTGTTGTTGACTGAGGTCCGCGCAGTGACGCGGCGAACCCGCGCGAAGCAATAACGCAAGATGAAACGGATCACCTTGACCGGCCAGCAATGGCCGACCGCCGTTACTTCGATGTTCCGTTCCGGCGTGTAGTCGTTCAAGATAATTGCGCCAACAATGACGCCGTTCTCGACCACCACAAGGCCAATCATGGGATCGGCAATGCTGACTTTCAATTCGCGTTCGGCAAACAACCGGGCCCGTTGATCGTCCTGGACGCAATCAACCGATCGCATTGCAGTTTTCATACAGAACTTCGGTCGCGGTCAGCCGCACGTCCGGCGTCGTCGACGACGAAAGCGTGAGCTGGAACACCGGCGAAATAACGGTCCCGAATCCTTCGGCCGCCACCCACTGCGATTGATCGGAGATGGTTGGGGGCCAGACTCCGGCATCCCACAACGCACTATCCCAAATCGCGCCAGTCGGGGTCGAAACGCTGGCGGTAGGCTGAGCCGGCTTTGTCGTGTCGAAATCGGTTTTGACCGTCAGTTGCGGCGTGATGCCGAATGCCGACTGGATGCGAGCTCGGATCATCTTCACAAACTTGCGGATGCCTGGAGAGCGCAAGGATGAATAGGACGGGAAAACCGTCATGGTGTAGTTGGCGCCATCGTCTTGCCCGCCAGTTTCACCTTGCAAAACGCGGCCGTCCGAGGTGCCATAATAGAGCTTGTTATTGTAGACCCCGAAACAGTTGGCATCCCATCCAACGTATCGCGCCCATGCGCCCGTTCTGGCGTTCGAAATAAACTGGATTTTGTCGCCGGCCGTCGCCTTCGGAAGATTGACAATCGCCATGCTTTCGAGCGGCCACGTCACCAACTGCCACCCGGAGATTCCGGTTCGGTCGATAACGGCTTGCCGCCAGGCCGGCGCAATGGGTTTGGTAATCGCGCTGTTCTGAAGCGCGATCTGATCCAGCGACATGACGGCAGACATCGGGACAATGCCGTCTTCCGTCATAATGGCGAGATCGCCGCCAGCCCGCAGGAGACATCGCCGCCCGAGCGGCTTGGAGATCTTGTAAAGCCCCTTAAGCGACCAAGCCGTATCGGCTGGGGTAAGGCCGTCGTAAATCGCAACCTCGCCCTCCGAGGTAATCAGCGTCAGAACCTCATAAAGGCCGCTGTTGGACGAGATCGCCCAGGAGGTGCCGGCAACGATCGAGCCGCCAAATTTGAAGATGCCCGACATATCGACTTGCGTTGCCGCACCGCCGATCGCATTGACTGCGAGATACCAATAGCTGAGCGAATTGGCCTGCACGCCATAAATGCGATTCTTGAACGGCCACACAAAGGCGAGATTGCCGCCAGAAAGACCCGTAATCGCTGGCGACGTCGTCCAGGACGATCCGTTATAGAGCTGCGCTGCGTCGACGCCATTCACAGCCATCAACCACGAGGCGCCGGAGTTGGTGAATTGAGTGTACTCAACTATTGCGCTGTTGCTGAGACCGGTTACAGCCGCAGCACCAACCGCCCCCTGGTTCGTAATGTCGAAAATCGAGCCGGCGCAACAGGCAAAGAACTTGCTTGCAGAGGCCGAATTGTACGGGATCAGCGTGGTTACAGGTGCGCTCGCCATTCCCGTGGCATAAGCCAGCGATCCGCCGCGCATACGAACGTAATCGAGCTGCGGGAACGCATTGTCGAGAATGTATGCCGTGCCCGCGGGGGCATCCGCAAGATTGGCGCCCACGTACCAGCCACCGGTTGGCGCCGGCAGCATGGCAGAGCGAGAAACCGCGCCCCTGGATTCGCGCGACTTCGCCCGCAGAGCCTGCCTCACGGAATCACCGTAACGACGCCAGGCCAGACGGAGGAAGGCGTAACGTTGAAGGCCCGCGCCATCTGCACCACACGAGCGCCGCCGTCATGGGCCGCCTTTTTCTGCCGCTCAGTCTCCCAACTGCGGAAATCTTCCGCATAGTCGAGCCCCTTAGATTGCTTCCAGCGCCAGATAATGCCGCGCGTCAGGATCGTTTCGGGGAACAGGACGAAGTCACTATCAAGCGTCCATCGCGGCTTGCGGGTCAATCCATCCGCTGTGCAAACCGGGTTGGTCGAATAGAACTCGAAATTGACAACCTCGCCGGACGCGAGCGCGGGCCAAATCTCGAGCGTGCCACCGATCAGACGGCAGACAGGCCGCACAGGCATAACCGGAAGGGCCTTAAGCGCCAGCAACTCAACGTCCGAAACCCATTGCAACGGGATCGAGGGATATTGTTGCGACCACAGCGACGGACCGGCCAGGATCCGCTCAAAATCACCCGGAAGAATGAATAACGTGGTCGTACCGTCACCGCTAAGCTGGGCCGCAATGCGCGACTGCCGCCAGTTAAAGTCCGACCACGTTTCGTCCGCTTCCTTTTGAGCAAACGCCACGAACTGCAAAACCGTGTTGTCCACGTTGGAAATGGCCTGGGAAGGCTGGTTCAGCCCGCACAGGACCATTGCGTCTTGGACACAGGTTAGCAGTGACATTTATAGCGCTTCCGTGATTTCGTTGACGGCGTTCGGTCGGTTTCTCAGGCTGCGGCCTTGTCTTTCGTTTTTTTTTGCGACAACTCCGCAAACTGAGCTTCGAGCAGAGCAATGCGCTGCTTCAACTCCTCGTTTTCGGCCGCGTATTTCTGAGCCGCCGCGCTGTTGTTTGAGACTTCCAGAAACGCCTTGGCTTTCGTCACCCACTCACGGCCACCGAGCCCGAAAGCTTGGATGGACGTATCCGAGAGGTTTGCGAGCTGCTCGACCGTGTGAACGTTCACCGCCGAGAAGTCTTTCGCCATGCTGCGGGTCATGGCCGGCCACTGGATCAGCGGCGTCCCGATAGCCTGTTCCTGATCCTTCAACCCGTTCTTGAAACGGGCATACTCCAGGGCGAAGCGCTGCTTGTCGCTGCCCGTGGCTTCACGCTCAGCCGAATAGTTGCGGTCTCCAGGAATGTGGATCCGAACGAACTCGCGGTCTTCATGAATCGGCCTTCCGGCCTCCTCGGACTTAAATTCCTGCTTGACGCTCTCAATGTAAAATTCGACGTGCAGTCCGTGCCCTTGATCGGCCATAAGATTCTCTCTGTTGATGGAGAAGAAAAAAGGGACGGCTCGAAAGCCGCCCCAGGTTGTTTGCTACCCGGTAAGCCGGGCCGGTCTTAGTTGGTCTTGTCGATGTACGGCCACAGGATGCGGGCCTGAGCCAGCAACGAGTTGGTAATCGTGACAGTGCCCGACGCGGTCGCGTTGGCCGACAAGGTGATGCCGGTGATCTGCGTCCCGTTGTACTGGATGGACGAGATGGTCTGCGATGCCGCAATACCGGTCGCGGAAAGGGTCGAACCAATCCACGACGGGCCGCTTTCGGGGGTCAGGCCGGTAACGCCGGTCACGATCGGAGAACCGTTCGTGGTCGTACCGGTGAACGTGCCACCGACCGCCTTGGTGATATAGAGACCAACAATCAGCTTCGAGCTGACAGTGGCCGAGTTGGGGAAGTTGGCCGCACCGCCGGTCGCGGTCGTTTCCGCCAGGTTGCCGAGCGTGGCAACGGTCGTGTACTTGACCGGCATCTGGCCGGCGCGAGCAAGCCAGAGGTAATAGTCAGAGCCGGTCACGGTCGTGACGGACTGGCCGTTGACGCCGAGGCCGACGCCGCACACCATGACCTTGGAGCCGCGCGGGCTGTTGGACGTGGTGAGCAGAGTAGCGGTGTAATCGTCATCGACCGTGAACAGCAGGCCCGGCGAAAGAACCTGGTTCGAAACCGACGTGTACTTGCAGTAGACCCATTCGGTTTCCGCATCGCCATAGGCAACGTGACCGAGGCGATACTGAGGGACGATAACGCCCGAGCCGAGAACGGCGGGGCCTTCCACGACGAACGGATTGACGCCGTCGATGGCAGTCTGGAAAGTTGCGACAGTCATTGGTGATGCTCCTTTAAGCGGTCAGAACGCCCTGGAGGAACATGTTCGACGTGGTCAGGTTGCCCATCCAGCCGATCAGCTTCACCAAAGCATCTTGGTTCGGGTTGACGCGCTCGCCGCCGATTTCAACGAAATTGCGCTGAGCGTGAGGACGCAGGTAGATGTATTCGGTATTGAGGAAATACATCGAGTTGGTCGGAGCACCGCCGCCATAGCCACCGTCCAGGACGACGTCGGCATTCATGAACTTCAGCGAGGTAAAGCCGGCCTGAGCCATCTTGTCGGAGGTGATCCGCTGGATGGTCTGGAGCGACGAGTGATAGAAGCCGTAATAGTTGTTATCGGCCACGATCAGGTCGGGATGGTCCGCGCCGCGGGTGGTCTTGTACCAAAGCTTGTTCATGTAGGTCTGAACATTGGTCGACGAGGTCGCGCCGCCGCCGTCGTTCACGCCCGAGAACTTCTGGTTCTGCCAGAAGGGCCAGGATGCGCGCGGAATGCCGCCGTAAGTGCCCGAGGTCGGGGAAGTCGATACGGCCGCCTGAAGGCCGCCGATCTGCTTGCCGCCGTCCGCCGTGCCGTCCGAGTAGCAATCCAGAGCGATGTTGTTGCGGAGCGTCTTCTGAGCGTTCTTGATGCGCGCAGCCAGAAGCTTAATCATCACTTCCTTGCCGCTGTTCTGCATCTGCTCGAGGCCCGAGATGGAAATCGCGGCAACAGCCTGTTTCCAGTCGAACTCGGCAGCGGTCAGAACGTCGGAGGGCGCGATGTTCAGGAGGTCGTAGCCGGCATAACGCTTAAACGTGCCGTTCTCCTGGTATTCAATTTCCTGCACGATGGTACGGCCGCCATCGGCGGTATCCACCTTGCCCTTTTCCAGAAGGCGGTTGAGCAGCGCGTTGTTCTTCGAGACCGCGTCTGCCGGCTTGCCGGTGCGGTTTCGCAGAGTCGTGGTGATGATCTCACCCAGATTCGGGGAGGTTGGCATATTTCAATCCCTTTGAAGGTTAGACGGATGCCGCCTCAAATTGAGCGCGGATTTCATCCTCGAGTGACAGTTCGGGCCCCCTGCCGACAGCGCCGGGAACGGGTGAACCCGTGATGGATTTGGAAGCTGCGCGGGCCTGAGTTGCCGCCGCCGCCTTTGCGCTCGCGTCCGATTGCGTCGACTGCTGCTTGATGAGCACCGCGCGAATTTCGGGATTTGACCAGCAAGCTTTTTCGTATGCGTCGGGCAGTCCGTCCGCCAAACCGAGGTCTAGCAAACGTCCCATTTCGGACTTGACGTTATCGAAAAACAGATGGTTCGGGTCTGATGCGAACTTCTCTATTTCCGTTTTAACGCCCATTTGATCTTGCTGGGCAATCCTGGTCTTGAGTGCAGTCAATTCCTGCATGATTGGCGAGAGGTCGACGCGCTGGCCGTTTTGATGGGCCTGGGCCTCACTCGCTTCACCGTTTGCTGGTGATCCGCCGTAGCGAGTGACGATTGCGTTAGCCAACTGAAGGGGATTGATCCCCTGCCGCTGGCAAATCTGGCTGATGCCGCCAAGAAAATCTTGGCGCAACGTGTTCTCAATTCCGATGTAGCTTTCCAGCGCCTTATCAAGGGTCGTGCCGGACTGTCGCGCCATTTCGGCGTAACGCTCGATCGGCTTGTATTCCTGGAGCTTCGCAAGCCCCTTGTCGACTTCCACCTCCCGCTTGGCGACTGCCAGACGGATAGGATGGTCTGCCGGCAAATCCGCATAGGCCGCTTTCGCCGCGGGAGACCAGCCAGGAGGCGGCCGGCTCGCGTCGATCGGCGCCGCGTCGCTGCTCTGGACATCGGCCTTAAGTGCCGCCGCAGGATCTTTGACGGCTTCCTTGACGACGTCCTTGACCGGGTCTTTCACCGCGTCCTTGACGGGCTCGGCTTCCGCCCTTGCCGCCTTCGGAGCAAACCGCCCCCTGTCGTCGCGGTTGTCGTCGCGGGCCGCCTTGCCGTCGTCGACGAGCTCGGCCGGCGCCGCTTCATTCGCTTCCGCCTTGTCGAACTCAGCCGACAGCGCCGCAGCCAAGTCAAAGTCATCCGTTTCCGCTACAGCGGATTCGTTCTCAATCGCCATTCTCTCTTGGGGGTTGCGCCCAGACAGTTGAAGTCTGCCGGACTAGCTTACTTTGTCGAACGCTCGGGCAACTTCGGCCTCAATCGGGGCCGTAGGAATGTCGTCATTGTCACGAGGCTTGATCGTATCGTTTCCGACCTCGATCATGCCGTTAGCGCGATAGTGCCGGCGCAATTCCGCCTTGCTGTCGAAGCGCTCGCCGGAAACCATGCTCTGGATGCCGTCCAGGCTGTCAGAAATGACCATGGGGCGCGGCAATTCGGAACGTGCGCTCGTCTTGACTTTGAAGTGGTCAAAGCACGCACGGGGCCACGGCTGCCCGAGATCGTGCCATTCCCCACAAGCGCGGCAAAGTCGTTCGGTCATGCGTAATTCGTGTTTGAGACGAAGCCGACCTTGAGCCGCTGACCGACAGCCACACCCTTAAATTCGATGTCGCTCGTTCCCATCGGCTGCATTGACGTCGTCGGGCTTGGCGCCGTCGCCACTTGCAGCGAACACGGCGCGTTGACCTTGATGCGAATGATACTGGTCGCATCGTTGAAGGGGTTTTGGGTCGATGCCGCGCCGCCAGTGAAGTCGACGACCTGTTCCGCAAGCGGCGGCTCAAGCGCGATCTGGATTGGCTGGCCGCCCACCATGAGCAAAATGCTCTGATATTCCGAGACAGTTGCTAGTAATGCCATTTATCCGCCCACAATCGTAGAGGTGCCTAGTTCGTTAAAACTCAAGGCGCCATCGATGCTCTGCGCTGTCGCGTAGGCATATTTAGCGCCGTTGATTTCGTCGTAAGACGTCCCGAGCTGGGAATTAATGAACGCCAACAAGCGGCCGTTGTAATCGCTGCCCGGAACCGCATTCGCGTCAAACTTCGCGAGCCAATCCCCGTTGTAGTCGAGCGCAACCCCCGTCGACGTTCGCAAGGTCTGCTCGCGGTCGCCGTCGTTGCTCATTGCTGGCCCGGAATCATCTGAGGCGAAACCGGCTGTTGCTCCTGAGGAGCCAAAGCAGCCGCCGCCACTTCGGACGCACGATCGGCCATAGCGTGGTGATGCTCCAGCACCTGCCCGGCAACCTTGATTTTGGCCGCCTCAACCTTCGCAGCGCCTTCAACCTGGGCCACATGAGCGTCAGTGACAGCGCGATTAGCTTCCGCCGCCGCCTTGGTCTTGGCAGCCTCGAGCTTGACCTGTTCGCCCGGATCCGCCTGGGGCGGGCGCGGTTGCGATAGCGTGTCCGAGATATTCGCCATGGTCTTTTCAATGAGGTCTTCGAGCTCGGCGCCAACCTTGAAGCCGCGAACAGCCCATTGCAGCATCCCGCCAACAAGCGGCGCCATCTGAGGCATTTGCTGCAACATCGGCCCGAATTTTTCGAAGTAGCCACCGACCGCGGAAACAAATTCAGTCCGCTGTTGCTTGTCGGCAGCCTGATCGGCCGAAATCATCGAATCCACTTCGACGTCGATCCGGAAACTACGCATAAGGTCATCGCGCAAGAGCGCCACCACAGCGTCAATCGTTACCGGCGCCGGGCCCGTCTGCTGCAGAGGCGCGGGAGGCGCAGGCATAGGGGACGGCGCGGGCATTGGTGCGGCGCCAGGCTGCGGGCCAGGCATCGGAGCACCGGGAGCCATCATCACTTGGCGCGGGCCCTAGCTGCGGGCTTCTTCGCCTTCACGTACTCACCGCACCACGCCACCCTAGAGGCCACCGGAGGAAGCGTGCTTTTGTTCTCCTCCAGAGAGATCGGCGGATAGCGGTGACAATGACCGAAAGCAATGCCTTCCTCAGTCACGCCAGCCGGCGCGTGCCACTTGCAGTCGACGCAATGACTCATGCGGGGATCCCTTGGGGTTGAGGGGACATCGAGCCGGGCGGCATCGCGCCAGGCGGCATCGGAGCAGGCGGATGAATTTGAGCGGCGCGAGCCTTCAATGCGGCGATCTGCTCTTGAAGCGCGATCTGATCCAGTTGCTTTTGCGTCGGCAGCTTGAGATTGCTCATTGCCAGCAACGTCTCAGGCTGGAACTTTTCCGCGATAATCTCAGCTGTCAGCCGGGCATTGTCGCGGGCGAAGTCAGCAAGGGCGGATTGCCGCTCACGAATGCGGACCGAACCCCAATGCTGCTTGATGCCCTGGGCCGTCGCCGTCTCTTCCTTGTCGCCCTCGCCCCGCATAATGTCGGAGATGCCGGTAAGCTGATAGACATCGTCAATCAGCGCCTTGCGGGCCTTGAAACAGCCTTCCAGAACCTTAATCACCTGGTCGACCGGCCACCACTCCACCATGCCGCCGATGCCGCCGCCTTCCTTGAACTGATTCCAGTTAGGGACGGGGATCATCTTGTTTTCGACGCCGGCCAGCGCGATTTCCTGAATTGCCTCGCTGCCATCCGTCGCCGTCGCCGCATAAAGGCCGACAATCTTAAGCTGGTCGGTCAGCGCTCCAATGCGCGCCGTCAAGTCGTCGATTTCCTCGACCTGGTCCTGATAGAACACATAATCCGGGACCGGGATCAGGCTCGAGGTTTGCAGCGTGCCATAGACCGGTTTAGGACACGGGAAGAAGTCACGGAAATTCAAATACGGGTCGTTTTCCTCCAGGAGCTCCCTGGAGCCCCGCGCCAGAAAAATGACCTTTTTGGACGGCTTGTCCCAAATTTCGTAAACCGTCGCCTTTGCCTCTTCGCCGGTCTCCGTTCCCTTGCCCTCACTGTCGTCGCTGGCCTTGTGGTCGAGGCTGACCGTCTTGAACTTCTCACCGAAACGCTTGATACCGCTTTCACGGTCCATATAGACCTTGCGCCAGACGGTCGGGACTTCCCGCCACGTCCGCGCGATAGCGTGCCCGAAGTCGCGCCAATTCACATAGTCGCGTTCGACACACTCGCTGTCGATTTCCTCGCCGGCCTCGTCCTCCACCTCCTCGTCGAGCGGCTGGCCCTGCTTGTTCAGAGGCTTCCCCTCGCCGTCGACAAGCGGCTTCAGATAGCTCTCATAACGAACCCAGGACGTGCCGCGGCCGACCAGCAGGTAATCATCGCGGACCGCTTTCATCACCGCGTCAAAATCGTTTGTGTCAAACGAGTTTCGAACGCAGCGCTCCATAATTTCGCTGGCAACCCGCGCAATCGGGTCATCGTCCTTGAAGCGGCGCGCAACGTTCGGCTCAGGCAAGCGCGCATAGACCGCGGGCTGAAGCACCGAGATATTCGACCACAGCATGGAGAAGCGGCGAACCTCGGAGCCCTCAACCTTCCGCTTTTCCGTGTAAATCTTGATGATCTTTTCGCAGCGCTTATGCCACGGTTGAAATTCCTTGTCGTAGGCGTCAATCACCTTCAACCACTTGCGGACCTTGTCGTCCGGCTTTCGGTCGCCGTCGTCCTTGTCGTCGCTCATCAGCGGGAGGCTTTCAAACGAGCGAGCCGACGACGGGCCCGCGCGAACTCACGTTCCCAGATCGTCCGGCCAAGGGACTGACGGAACAGATCGTAAAACGCGCTATCGCAAAAAATGTAATCGTTCATACCCGCTCCCGCCGTGGCTTGGTCTGCTTCCACAGCTCGTCGATGGTGTAATTGCCGATCGCTTTGACCGACTGTTTCGCGGCTTCAATCTCTGCCTGGGTCTTCTCAGCCGGCGGAACGATCTCGCCCCTCCAGGCCATGGATAGAATGCGGAACGAGTCGGCGTCGTGAGATGCCCAATTGTGCAAAGGCGTGGTTTTGAAAACCCGCTTTTTCTCGTCGTATTCTTTCCGATATTCACGCAGCGACAGCAGGCCCTTTGCCGTCTTTTCCTTGTCAAACCGGCATTTCGGCAGCGTCACCCGGACAGCGTTGATGCCGTCATGGACGCGGTGCATCGGGACAAGCTTTGGCTTAAGCCCCAGGTCGATCATGACCGTCAGGCGCTGGCGAGCCAGCTTGCGCTCGTCGCCCAGGTCCGAGAGATCCCGCACCTTAGCGTCATGCGGGACCCAATCGTCCCCGTAGGTGTAAGCCTTCTGTTTCTTGATATCGACGTAATGGCCGATCGCGTAACCGTTGGCCGAATAGTGGTCGATTACGTTTATGCCGTCAGGGACGACCTGGAAGAACCAGAGCGACATATTGTCGGAGACACCCAGGTCCCAGCTAACATGAACCGGACGCTCAGGATCATAATCAACCCGGCAGATACGACCGTCCAATTCCGCCTTTGACAGCTCTTTGCCGTAATACGAACCGAGCACCGCAGCATCAAACGAGCAACAATATTCTTGCTCAATGAGGGCGTCGCCGTCCTCCTCGCCATAGATGCCGTGATATTCCTTGCGCTGTTGCTCGACAGCTTCCCGCGAAATTGCCTTTGTGTCGTCGACCGAGAGAACCTGAGAAAACCATGTGTCAGGCTCAGCCCTCGCCATATCCAGCATGGACTTGGCGTGGTTTCGACCGCGAGAGGTCGTAATGAACAGCGCCCACCCGTTGTTCTCGAGCAGGATCGGCGCCAGGTACGCATAGGCCGCCGGGTTAGCCAGCGCCCATTCCGAGAACGTCACACCAGCCGGCGGCGATCCGACCGCGGAGTCATACCGGTCCGAGCCGACAACCTGCCAGGTCGCGCCGTTCTTGAACCGAATGAACATCTCCTGCTCATTCGTGGTCGCCCGCAACTCTTTCGGGAACGCCTCGTCGATCCGGCGCCGCCCGGTGTGCGGATTGACTGCCGCCCAAATCGCCTTCCGGCCTTGCGCATACTCCGGCAACATGTGCCAGTAAGTCGCCGGCCGCTCCATCGCACTGATCGCCGCCCAATGCAGGCAGACGTCATCCTTACCAGCGCGGCGATGCCAAATGCAGATTGCCCGCCTGATACCGGCTTCGAGCGCGTTCCAAACCGGTTGCTGATAGTCACGCGGCTCCCAATTATTCGGGAGGATGATTTCAGCCATCCGAGAATTTGCGCACGATCACCGTAAGCGGACCGTCCTCCTCGCCAACAAGGGCTTGCGCCGGCTTGCCGTCGATCCGATCGCCAATCTGCTGGATTGCCCAGCTCTCACCCTTAAGAGCTTCCGCGACCAGCTTATCCGCGATCTGGCGTAATTTCGTGGTCTTGCCACCGGTCGGTTTGCCGGCCTCGTCGGTCTCGTCGACCTCGCGCATGATCGCGAGCCTCAGAGCTTCCGCGAAACGCTTGTCTTTCGGGCGACCGCCCGGATTGGCATTGTTGCCCGGCTGGAAAGTCATTGTTCTGAAACTATCTGTTTGATTGGACAGTTTTCGCCGGTCAGCCGGCTCTCACTTTTGGGACCTGACAAGTCCCTCGATTCTGGCGACGGATTGCTGGATCCCGTCCACCTTGACCTCAACCCTTGTTAGTCGGTCCGAGTTTGGCGCAATCGCGTCCATCCTCTCCTTGAGGACAGTCACCTTTTCGGCTTGTGTCGCGCCCCACCATGCAAAACCCATCGTTTGCGCGATGATGGCCGCAATCAGAGATATCGGGACCTTTTTGTCCAAATGCCAAGCATCGTCATCACTCGAAGGCATTGCAATTCCTAGTCAGTTGCCGAGGACCATCACCCCTGTTTCACCATCCATGTGCTATGATGGGTAAAGCTGCCGTCGTCGTTGATGCCGTCCGAGGTCGAGCCCACGTATTGCACGTCAGCGCCCGCCTGTTTCTTTGCCTTCAGGTATTCGTTGTTCAACGGGCACGCATAGAAAACGTCACCAGGGCTATAAGTTTCCGTGATCGTAAACTGGTCCATCAACTCGCCCTTTGATTGCTCGAGCAGCCCGATCGCCTGCGGATCTTGTTGCTCTGTTTCGGCTTCCTGGACTTCTCCCGGCGCTTTCTTGCCGCGTCAGCGTCGAGTTGCGCCGCCAGCTCCTCCGGAATGTCCGTCGTCTCCGGCCAACAGCTCCGAGTTGCCGCCGCCAGGTTGAGCGGGCTCAACCCACTCAGGAAAAAGTCGCGGGAATGAATGACGCCGCGCGCGTCGAACCACACGCAGAAAGCCTCATCGCCCGTTATCTCCCCGATCTTCATCAGGGGCCCGTCCGCATAGCGGCGGACTATGTCGCCCGTCCTAAGCATTCATCCCTCAATAGTGAGAGGCCGTATCTATCGACAGGCGATCGATAAGCGCGCCGCTGCCGTCCTCAAAGAATGGTTCGTCAAGCGAACCAATCTTTCCCGACGTGAAAATGCCGTTGCGGGAATGCTCGGATATGAACCACCCGGCGTTCTCCCCGATTTCATCAACCGAAAACTCACCAGAAAGCACAGCCGCAACAATATCCGACTTGATGTCGTCACGGTCCGCCCGATCGAAGTGGCGAGGGACAAACCCGTCCGCGACCCGATAGGCGTCATGCTGGAGCAGCAGAAACCCTAGCTGACCGTCCGGACGCTCGACTGGATCAGCCTTCCCACGAGCTCGGGTTAGCGCCCGCAGCTCCCGCTTCAACCGGAAGCGGTCCCGCGTCTTGCCGCGCAGCCGCGCCTTGAACTCCGGCTGCTTGCGAGCTCGCTTGTAGATCGCGTTAAGGCTCGGAGACTTGCCGGGCTCGCACTGCTCGACATAAGCGTCCCATCCGGATTCGCCTATCTTGGCGATTGCCGCCTCGTAAGCCTCCTCACTGTAGCGATAGGTTGGCCTCTCGACCTTTGGCCGGGAAGCGTAGAGCTTGGTTGCAAATGCGGCGTCCCGTTCAGCTCGCTTGTGGATCGCTTGCTGGCTCGGAAGATCCTCGCACTCCCGAACCTTCGCATATTGCGCAAAGCTCATCTTCGAGATCAGATCAACCGCCCGAGCATACGTCTCGTCCGTGTAGACCCGCCGGCTAAGCCTCACGCCGCCAGTAATCCCGCGCTCTTTGAGAGCAGCCCGCAGATCCTCGCCGCGGCGCCTCAGCACCGAATGAAAGCTGGGCAGGCCAGGCCAACAAAGCTTTTCAGCTTCCGCCAGACTCTTGGCCGTGTCGTCAGCCCGAACCTTCGCGATGTAGTCCGAATAAGCCGCATCGCTATACGCAATGCCACGCCCGAACTTGCGGACGGCCGGCGCCGGCTTCGCTGTCGATTGGGGCTTGCGGCTCGCATACCCCATCCTCGGATCAGGATAGAGCATGGCTGCCGCTCCGATTTTGGGGCCGGAAACGAAAAACGCCTCAGGCGGAAGGCCCAAGGCGCAATTCGTCATTCAACATGGATTGACCCTCAATAGCGGCAACGCGGCTGCATGTCAACTACCCCCCAGGGGTATATTGTGGATAGATTGTCGCACCCTGATTTGCCGGCTTGGTCAGGCCGCCGCCGTCGTGGCTCGCGGCCATCGATGCCGGCAAGCGCACACCAGCCCACGATGAGCGCGACCAATTCGAGCCGCCCGGACCTCGTCGACCGAATGTGCCGGGCCACACTCGGTCGACGGCAGCGCCAAGCATACCGCCTCGTTCGCGGATTCCAGAAGTCGGGAAATGCTTTTGGCGCGCTGCAACGGCACGACGGCCGGCAAATCAGCTAACGCCTTGTTCAATGCCTCGATCGAGGAAACGGGCATCGCAATCAACGGGGAGGCAACGTGTTTCATTCCCAGTCTGCTCCTTGGTGAAGTCCCAAGGCAGCTCTAGCGACTGCTCTTAAGACGCAATGCGCCCTTCAAATTGTCCGCGCCTCCCCTTGCTGTTTCGCAAGCCGCGGACGTTGGGCACCGTTAAGCCGAGACGACTCTGATTTGATTTCATCAAAGCCGCCAAGGTCGCGCAAGGTGGCGCGGAAGGGCCCCGGATTCAAGGGATCGAGGGACACCCCCGAAGTTATGAGACCAAGACACAGGCGCCGAACCAAGCGACAAATCAGACAATACCACCGGGTGCCGAATCTACGTAAGGCCTTCCCCAATTTCCCCGGACGTATCCTCCAAAAAAGATTATCCGGGGAACCACGGCAGTTTGGCCTTGCGTCGCGGCAAATCACCCATCGACAGCGTCTGGATTTGGCACCAGCAAACCGTTTCTTTCGACGTATGCCGGCGGACGCGCAGGCTTGGCTAAACAATCCGGGCAAACGTGCATCAGGATATAGCCGCCACCGATATCGAACGGCCGCCCGCAGTCTTGGCAGTCGACAAAATGGGCCTGTGCCATCTTCAACTCAGCTCCTGGACCACTTCGCGATTAGCTGATTATGCGGCAACGTCGACGCATTCGGGTAAAGCCGGAACGTCGTCAGGTGGACTTCCCCCGCGACTTTATCGGCCGGCAGATCGACCCAGCCTCCAGTTGTCTTGTGCGGATACACGGCCGCAGCGACCGCCTGGGCAATCATGGTCGCAATGCCGCGATCCGGCACCCACATCACATCCTCGACACTGAGCGCCACAGGCGACGTCCGCCGCAGCCGCTGCACAGCACCGCCGAGGTCGGTAGCGTATCCAACCCGGCAGGGCTGGCCGCCGTCGACGGAGGCAATGAACACACACGCATAACCGCCCTTCTTCAGGGCCGCCTTCATCTTCGGAGTGTATGCATCGAGATCAATTGCCATGCAAAAATCTATCCTGTCCGTTGTTCAGCCGCTTGCCGGCTTTCATGTAGCCCTTGCCGTGCAACCACACCTTGGCGTGTTGCTCGATCGGTCGCCCTTCATCCAACTGCGGCGCGATCGGCGGACAAAAGCTTGAGGGATGTGCCGGCACTTTGCTTTCATCCGTCGACGGCAGATCGACCGCCAGGCCGCCAAACTGCTCCAGGATCAGCGCGATAGACCGGTCAATCCGATTGTGGATAGTCCGCTCCGAGCAGCGCTCCCGTTCTGCAATCCGCCAGATAGGATCGTCATGCGCCCACGACGTTAGACGCTTGACGTGGTCGCGCCCGTGATTGGCGCCGAGCCACGCCAGCCATTCCGCCACCTGGTCAGCCTGGGCAATCTCCCGCGCTGTCGGGACGAACCGGACGCGCGTATCCGACCAGCCATAGGCCAGCGCCGCGTCGTCGACGGCACGATTCCAGACTTGGCTCACGTTCTGAAACCGCATTTCGCCATCGCCCATCGCATCCATGACGATAATCGAGCGCTTCACCGCCGCCTTAAGCAAGGCGTGCATTAGCTTCGCTTGAGGGTCGCTCATTCGCCACCACCCGCAACCATTGCCGCCTTGTCCGCTGCCTTGATCAGGATCCGATCAGGCACGAATGCCGGTTCAGCAGCAGGCACGGCCGAGGCCGGGTGTTCTTCCGCTTCGGAAGGTTTCCTTTGAGCGTCGACGGTCTGCACGGCCTCGAGCTTGCGCACCTTGCGCCGGTTCTGAAACCAGGTGATGCCGAGCGCCTTCCACAGCGGAACGGTCGGATGAGCAGCGCGGAAAATCGCCGCCTCCGCTTGTCCCTTCGGCCCCATGGCACGGATCACGTTCAACAGCGTCTCATTGGTCATCTGGCCTGCATATTCGGGATCGTTCAGCAGCAAGTCCGCCGCCTTCATCTGCACCGACGTAATCGGCGCCAAGCCGGAGCAGGCCAGGACGTGCAGCACCTTGGCCGCGCCCTCTTCGCCGCGCTGCTTCACCATCCAGTCAACCGCGCCGATAGCCATAGTCTGACCGGGCTTGTAATGCCCCGCCGCCGCCTGATGGCGCAGCAGCGTCACGCCGGCAGCCCTCGCCACTCGATCGACCGCCTTTGCTTCCTCAATGCCCGCAGTCACGGCCGCAACGTGAAGCTGGGCAGGCGTCACCGCGATCCGGTCCCGGTTGTGGCCGATGAATGCAGCCGCGCGCTCCTGCTTCTCCGCGGCCTCGACCATCATCACGGGTATCTCGACAATGTCGGGATGGGTCGCCGCCGCAATTGCCGTGCATTGCCCGTCAATCACCTCAAAGCCGACATCGGTCCAGACCGCAACGGGAGGCTTGAACCGCTTCCAATCCCAATTGGACACGATGCGCCGGATCAGCTTTAGGCTGCGCTCGCTCAGGTCCCGCTGATAGTCACTGTCCACCAGGAGGTCAGCCGGATTCATCCACTCGAATATCGGCTTGCCGTCCGCCGCTCCACCCGGCTCAAAGCCGTTAATGGGGATGGCCTCGATCTGGCGATGGGTCATGGCGTCACCTCGCCGTCAGCAGGCTGCAACGGCGGCGCCACCACCCACACGGCCGCAGCCATGCCCGAGGCGTTCTTTACCCGCTCCTCGCTTCTACGGATCTCGCCGGCCCGATGCAGCTCCGACACCCGCGGCCGAACGCTCAGGATGGACGCCTTTAGCCGGCCGGCCACCTCGTCAGCAGACAAGCCAGCAGGCGTCGACGCGATCTCACCGAGGACACGAGCTCGTAGTTTCTTGGCATGGCCGGCAATCGCCTGGGCAGCCTCCTGGGACGTGCCTGACGCCTTGAAGCCGGGATTGTCCGGATAGTCGCCGCCCTCCATTAGCGCAGCCCTCCTGTTGCCTCGCCAGGTTCAGGCTCCTCCCGGTTCAACGGCGCCGCGGCGATTTCTTGCAGGCGCTGGATCACCACCGGCAAGTGGGCATGGTCAATCGTCATGAACGGATCGGACTCCTCGTCCCAGCCCCGCTCCTGCCGGATCACCGCCTGTCCCCACCGGTTCAGGTAAATTGCCGTCGTTCGCTGCTCAGGCAAAAGCACGTCCTCGTTGTTGACTGTCCATTGGAAATTATCGTCGGAATGCCCTTGGGCAGGGTTGACCAGCACAGGGAAGCCGCCGCGCTTTTCAGGCGACTGTTTCTGCGCTGCTTCCGGCTTGATTTCGTTGCTGTTTTCCGTCGTCGGATTCGTGGTCATGCGGTCCCTTGATGTTGCGATATTTGCCGTGCCGTTTCGTCATCAACTGGATAAGCAACTCACGCAGTTCCCAGGGCAAACCCTCCTCGTCGATCTGGAGCACGGCCATTCCGTAGCCGCGCCAGTAGAATCCTTTTTTGCTTTCGGCTGGGGTCGGGCGGGCCTGTCTCATTGGCTGGCCCCCGTGAGGCGCCATGACAAGCATGACGAGCATGACGCACTTTCACCCATAGGCGTCTCATGTGCGCGCGCGATACACCCTTTTATAGAAAACCCCGTCATGGTCGTCATGCCTGTCATAGTCTCAATCTCGCCCCTGGAATCCCATGGGTGCAGGTTTCAAACGAACGCCGAAAAACTCCCGAGCTTTCATGCTTCGATAAAATCTGAAGCCGTGCCGAACCATCTGATCCTTGAAGGATTGTTGAGTGCCGGGCGTGTTGCCGGCGCTGACCGCGAAGTCCTTCCACGATTTGAACAGGCTGCTGCTAGTGTCCGACAGATCGTTATTGCCCGGATCGCACTCGCAATCTTCCTGGAGCCAATGGGCGAACAGGTCTTGGTCACTGAAATACTCTTGCGTTGCCGCAAGGACGCTCGCCGGCTTAACCAAGCCGTGCTCTTGCCAATCGAGACAGCCACGCACCATCCATTGCAGGATGGCCGAAGCCTCACACATCAGCTTTTGCTCTAGCTGACGATCGGGCTTGGTCGGCTTCTTCTCGAAAGGGACAATCAGAAACCGGCGCCGAGCCGCCTCGTCGATGTTGCGCAGGATCGGCTTATGATTGCCGACAATCGTCAGTTTGAATTGCGGGACGTAGGTGAAGAAGTCTTGCCGCATGAACCGGGCCGATACGGGATCGCCGCCCGTCATCTGCTTGATGCGGCTTTCCGCCCACGAGCGCCCCTCCTCAGTTTCCGACGCCGTGACAAGACGAGCGCCGCGCAACATCGCCATATCCGTAGGATGCTTGTCGCCCTTCGAGGCCGTGAACGTATCCATGGGCGCGACCGCGGCGTAATGCTTCAGGATCGCCATAACGGTATTGATAAATACGGACTTGCCGTTGCCGCCTGGGCCATAGACGAACACAAGGGCATGTTCGCGCGTCAGCCCGGTCAGGCCGTAGCCACACCACTGCTGAAGAAACCGGATCAGCTCCTGGTCGCCGCCCGTGGCGTCGTCGAGGAATTGCAGCCACTGAGGACAATCCCGATCGCTAGGCGTTACCGCCGTCGACCTCGTAATTCCGTCCTTACGGTTGCTCGCACGCAAAACCCCCGTCTTGAGATCGACAGTCCCGCCCGGAGTCCCGAGGAGCATGGGGTCATGGTCCCAACAGTCGATATTGACCGCGACGGCAGGATCCACCTTGGCGAACCGCTCGACACCGTTGGCAAAGGTCGTCTTGGCGATCTTGTATTTTTCAGTAAGCGCCATGTCCTCAGAGAGTTGGCGCGCGAGCTCCCTAGCCCACTGATATACAAGTCCGGTCCGGTCCCGCTCCCAGGTGTTGCCGCCCCAGATGAACCACGCGCCGCTATCGTGGCAATAGCGGACGTTCTCGCCGTGAAGCGAGACAAATTCGACGGCGGCGGAATCTTCCGTCACCCCCTCATTGCGCAGCCCGGTCCCCTCTGGAGGGACGAACTGCTTAAACTCGAAATGCTGATTGACCTTGCTCACCGCTGGGCCTCCAGCCAAACGTCGTTGAAGTCATTCAGGCCGCGATGCGGCGTGACGACGTTGACCGGCTTCCGCCCGCCCAAATATCGCTTGGTGCAATGCCGGACCGCGCGCCGGCTGGTCGGGTCGCGCTCCTGGAGCAACGTCAATTCGGTCACGCGTTCAATCAGCGGGAAAGCCTGCATCGCGCCGGCCGATCCCAGGGCCCAAACCGGGCCCATGCCCGCGTGACGCGCCGCCAGCACAGTCTCGAAGCCTTCACCGATCGTCAGCGGGCCCGTGACAGCGTCGTTGCCGTCGACCTTGATTGCGGCGCCCTTGGCGATGCCGAGCATTCTCCTGTCAACCTTCTTCCCCTCGCCGTCGAGGAAGGTACGATGAATGCCGACCGGCTCGTCCGTGATGATGTTGCGCATCAGGCAGACCATGCCGTTAAGCGATTGGTCGCCGTATCGCAGCCGCCCATGAAAACGAACAACGCTGCCGGCAATCTCGATCGGCAGGCTAAGGCCCCGCTCATCTCTCAGGTATCGTTCAACGATCGTCCCGATGGGATTGACGGACTGGCTCCAGATCTTCAGGGCAAACGCCTTGCGCCGCTCCTGGTCGTCGTCGCTGCCGCCGACAGCCACCACAAAAGGCGCAGTATACTTGCCTTCCTGCTTCCACGATCCGAGCCCGAGCGCGTGCCGGACGTAGTCGCGGCATTCCATCGGGTCGTCGCTGGCGTGACTGTAAACGACGAAGCCGCCAGGTGCCCGCGGGCTGATCGTGATTGTCAAAGAACGATCAGTCTTGCTATGGCCGGGACCGGGAACGTTGACGCTGTTGCGGCCGATCACGTCGCCGCCCATCATCTTGGCAATAGCCCTTGGATTGAGTGCAGTCACTTGCCCGCCCCCTTGGTGTTCTGCTGCTGCATCATTTCCCGGAAGCCGGCATCGATCTTTGCCAGCTTGGGGTTTTCCTCAAGAAGCCGCTGGAAGATCGATCGCGCCGTTACTTCATCGGCGTCTGTATCGATTCCGAGAGGGCCGAGCGTCGACGCGCGCAAGCGAATATCGGGCGCGAAAGACTTCACGACTACGTAATGACAAAACCCTTGCGGAATTTGTTGTCGTTCGGCAGAGTAGGCTATCCTTCCCGCCTCGACTTCTGCGGGATGTCCGATGCGGATACGGTGCCGCCGATGCGGAAAACGCTCGAAGAACCGCCTGTCAATTTGAGACATACGATCATTCGTCCCCGCCAGCTCTGCTAGACGGGGATCATTTTCCATTTTTCGTTTCCGAGGACGGCGCCAGGGTCGGATCGATCCAGAGCGCCAGAGCTTCAGCCCATTTCGCGCCCGAGATCCCGATACGCAGCAATCGTTTCGCGATGAAACGCCGGGTCCGTTGTCTCCAGGATGCGCTCGAGTCTGGCAATTCGGTTTCGGAGTTCGTCCAGATCATTGTCCCTCACGGTTTCGACGACAGGCCGTGCAAGGGCCCGCAACTGCTGCAACTCCACCCCCCGAATACAAACCCGATTGTCGGCGTACCAAACGTCCTTGATCCTTGACGGATTCCAACCGCTCAGCTTCCGGCTGAGACGGTGCAGAACAGTTTTGACGCTTTCGCCCGGCTGACCTTTCCCGGCCAGCTCCCGCAACAGGTTAGACGCTTCTCGCAACGCTACTTCACTGGTCATGACTTCCGACTGCTTTTCGAATTTTTCCGACATCGCTTGTGCTCCTCTGTGCTGGAGCAAGAGGCGTCACTGATGACGCGTCGAGGCAGCCTCCCCGCAATGTTTGGCGACGGAGCGGGAAGCTGCGGCAGATATTCGATGAACAGGAATGCGGCCGGCGCCACCCCAGCGCGGCGGCAGGCAGGCCGGCCAGCGGAGTCCCCGTTCCGTTGGCCGGCCTTGCGATAAGAAAAGAGAGACCGGTGATGCAGGCCCCGAAACTCACTATCCGCGCCCTCCGACCGAATGAGCAACGCACGCGCGCGATTCAACTTTTTCGGGAGTGGGACGCAGTGATGACGAAGCATCATGGTCCGCTCTACTACCGGGTGAAGGGATATTCGGTTCACTAGACTGCCGACGCAGGTAGGCCGACCGAACGGCCTGCCATGACGCGAGCGACACAGCCCCCTTGCTCTCCCGTTCGATCGCAGTCATTGCTTGAACGGGAGGCTCGAGCTCGCCGGTCTCCCACCGCTGCCATGTGCGAGCAGGGTTCTTGCCTCCGACGCCGGCCAGCCCCGCGGCTGCCGCCAGAGTAAGCTTTCCCTCAAGTCGCCAATTGCGCGGAGTGGTCCGGAGTTTCATAGCCTTGAACTTAGCGACCACGCTAAGAAAATTCAAGGGGCGGTCGCCCAGTTCGCTGTTCCAAACAGCAGAAAATTTAGTAAGCTCACTAAAATGTCATTCCCCAGCAACCGCATCGCTCAGGTTCGCAAGAGCCGGAACTTGTCGCAGCAGGAGCTTGCCGACCTCATCGGCGCCCATAGCGTGACAATTTCCAACCTTGAGCGAGGCAAGGCCCACCTCACCCACGAATGGCTCGACCGGATCGCGACCGCGCTTAAGGTCGATTCCCACTCGCTCGTCGTCGTCGAGCCGGCTACGCCGGTATTCGTCGAGGGTTGGCTGGAAAATCACGGACTTGTGAAGTTTGCGGAATCCGCCGTCTCTGTCGACGCCAAGCTTGGCTTTGCCAACGTCGTAACCGCGTCTTGGCTGCTCATCCGGGATGACACCCTTTATCCGGCCTTCTCGCCGGGCGACCTGGTCCGCATGGTGACGATCGACGACGAGGACGAGAACGAGCTGGACCACTGCTATGGCCGCCTATGTCTCCTGCAATCCCAGGAGGATCCCGAGCACAACTTTATCGGCTATCTGAGCCGAGGTTCCGGGCCCCGAAAGGTCTCGTTGAACCGCCTTGGCCGCCCGCCCATCACGGACGCGACCTTGAAGTCCCTCCACGTCATCGATAGGGCTCTGTATCGGCCGCAACTACCCGAGGCGCTGCTAAAAACGATCGAGAAGACTTAGCGGCTTCGCTAAATTCTTATTGCAGTCACTTAGCGAATGCGCTAAGTTGCTCCCTGTCACCAACGGGGAGACCTTTCCATGCGAGCCTCTGCCAGCATTTCGCCTCCGACAAATTTTGCCGTCCTGACGACGGCGCCCGCCGCCAAGCGCAAGCGCGCCCGCCCGAGCAAGCGCACGCGCAACGCAAAGAAACCAGTTTCCGAAGCCGTCCAGATCAGGGACGCGCTCCCGTTCTTCGCCAAGAGAACCCGGAGCTCGCCACAGACTTACTGGAACGTGCAGCCGACCGGCCATTACTCAGCCGACCTCAAGACCGGCGCAGAGTATGCGCGAGCCTTCCTGCCGCTCCTGATGTTCAACGCCGGAGCTTCCGACCTGGGAATGATCGTTTCCCATATGGCGCTGGCTGGCCGTCGAGCGGAGAGCAAGACCCCCGACTGGCGAGGAGTTGATGACATCGCGCTCGGCTTCCTTATGGAGATCGGCGGCATACTCCAGGGCCTGCTCGGCGGCGTTGCTGTCGCTGCCAGCGCGATCAAGCACGACAACAAGAAGACCGCCGCCGATTTCGTTTCCGTGGTTGAGAGCGGCGAAATTTACAAGGGCCTCTCGCGGTCGACAATATTCCACGATCCGCACGCGACCATTTTCGACAAGACGGGAGCGCCCGCGCGATGATGAACGCCAGCGCCCACGCGGCCCCTGACGATCGCCTGCCGACGTTCCAGGAGGTCAAGTCCTTCAACCCGGTCGAGGCTTGGGATCGCCTCACCCCCGCGCAACAGCGGCAGATTGGCATTCTTGCCGTCGAGCTCGGCGTCGTCGGCGGCGTGCTCAGCTACGACCATTCCCACCTGACGAAGGCCGAGGCAGGCGAGATCGGCAACATGGAGTCAGATCTTCTGACGCGGTTCACCGAGACGGTCGAACCCCTTTGGGGGACGCTCTACGGCTGGACGCTGGACTGGCTGAGGGTCGCAGCATGAGCAACCCTCCCGTTATTCAACTTGCCGCGCGCCGCATGAACCCGCCGCCGGCAATGCCGAAGCCGGTCCCAAACGATCGGGAAGCAAAGACGATCGCCTTGTGCGTCAAGTATTGCCAGCTACTTGCTGCAATGGACGTGGGCTTCGAGGTCGACCCGACCGACGAGCAAATCCACGCCAATCGGGGCAATCATCTTCCGAGAGCAACCCGCATCCTACCGAAGCTTGTCGGCCTGAGCCCCCACATGGTCACGGGCGCGGCGCCGCTGAGTGCGGGCGAGCTCGCGGCCAAGGCCGCCGTCGCGCAAGCGCTCTACGGTTTCCGCAGCGGCGAAGAACTCGAGCCGGCCGAGGCTCTATTCATGAGGATCTTTGCTGGCGAGGTCGCGGGCTATCTCGCTGCACAGGCCGAACAGGCCGCGGAGGCCCGCCGTGTTGCGCGCTCTGTTTGAGGAGCTGGCGGCGTTCGCCGCCCTCTCCTGCTTTCTGTTCACCATCTTTGTTTGGTCGGCCATCGCCTGCGGGGCGTGAGAGGATCTGAAATGCTTCAACTGCCGAACACCGAGACCGGCGCCGCAATAGTGCGCTCGCACACCCAAGCCTTTGCCTCGGCATTCCAAGCGATCGAGGACAAGGTTTGCGACTGCGCCAATATGGCGAAGATCGCCGCGACGATGATGTCCGAGTCCGACAACGGACAATATCCGGACGAACTGGTCTTCGCGGTCTTCCACGCGTGCAACATGATCGAAGATCTGAAAAAGGCATATTACGCGCACTACAGGGGCGAGCAATGAAGGAAAACATTTCCGTCGAGGTCGGCAAGTTGGAACAGCTCGTCGCGCTTGCGAACGCCAACAGAGCCCTGATGGACGGCAGTTTGGCGCCGGTTCTGCAACTGATGCGGAGCCATGATGTTGCAGTCTGCATCTGGCAGGACCGCAGGAGCCAGAACGGAGTCGGTCTCCGGATCGTCAAGGGGACCGATCTTGTGCGGCGATCCTTCACCGGGGATCCGACCCCTTACAAGGTAACGGCGATACCCTGCGAGAATCTTGAACAGGCCATGGCGTTGTCGGCGCTGCACGGCGACGGCGCCGCCCCGTCAACCGCGCAATAGGGCGCCGGCATGAGCAAGCCGTCAGCAATCCCGGCGGGGGCTTGGCCGAGGCGAATGGCTGCCGAGCTCGCGGCCGGCTACTGCGGCGAGCGGACCGCGGAGGACTTCCTAAAGCGGGTTGGCAAAGAGTATCCTCAGCCGCGAGTGGCGGAAGGGCGTAGACGGCTATGGTTGAGGGACGATCTGGACAGGGCAATAGCCCCGAGCGTCGCGCAAGGCGATCTCGCAGAGGATCTGTGAACGTGGAGCTGCCGCGGCACGTTATTCCCAAGCGCCTCGCCAGCGGGGCGACTGCGTATTACTACAATGTGCCGACGAAATATCGCGCGCTCAAATGCCCGATATCGAACGAGCCGCTGGGCACCGACTACGCCCTGATGCAGGGCCGCGCCAAGGTGCTCAATGAGCAATTTGACGAATGGGACCAAGCGCGAAAGGGCCTGCCGGTAAGCGGCATATCGGCGCCGAAATATGGAACGGTCGATTGGCTGTTTCGCGAATACAAGATCAGCAAAGCTTACCTGGAGAAGGTCGCGGAGCGGTCGCGCTCAGATTACGAATGGGCGATGGACGAGATTTGCAACGTCGTCACCAAATCGGGCGATCGTGTCGGCGGACGCCTCGTCAAGACGATCAGCCCGCGAGCTGCGGACAAGCTCTATGATAAATTCATCACCGCGAAGGGAAAGAAGCTAGCGGCTGGCAAGCAACGGCTGCGCACGGGCGAAAAGCTGATCGGGCTCTGCCGGAAGGCGTGGCGGGTTGTCCATCGCCTCTATCCCGAGGAGTTTCCGGCCGACGTGCCGAATCCATGGGACGGCGTGACGCTTAAGAAGCGGGCTAAGGATAAGAAAGCCGCCGTTACGCGGGAGGAGGTCTACGCCTTCGCGCAAGGCGCCTTGGAGGCCGGCTATCCCGAGGCCGCTGCTACTGCCGTCATCTGCTTTGAATGGCTACAGCGCCCCGAGAACGTGGTTGCCGGATACATCACATGGGCTGACTACCGCGCGCCGTCGGCGCCGTCGATCATCCGGGTAGCCCACCACAAGACAGGTACCATCGCCCCTCACCCACTGGAGGAGATCGACGGTCAAGGCGTCGCGACGCGCTTTTACGCGGACGCGGAGGAGATCCTTGCGAAGCTCCCGAGGCTCGGGCTGCCCATGATCCTGCACAAGCAGAAGGACGGTACGGCCAAGCCATGGCGTTACAGCTCGCTTAACCATGTCGTGACGCGGCTGCGTAAGAAGATCGGGGGAGTTCCGCCTTACTTCACCCTGGACGCCTGCCGGCACGGCGGATTGACGGAGCTGGAAGAGGCGGAATTGACAGACGGGCAAGGCCGCGCGCTGTCTACGCATCGCACTCAGCAAAGCTACGAGGGATATGCTAAGCGCACCGCAAAGCGGATGCTGTCGGCTACCAGGAAGCGCTATGCGCATCGGCTGGCGAACGAAATAGCGACAAGCGTTCAGAATGACGGGGTGGACCCCGTTCAGAATGAAAATAGCGAGGTCGTAAGAAGTGCTTAAGTTTCAGAATGATGAATGGCGCGCTCGGAGAGATTCGAACTCCCGACCCTCGGAATCGAAATCCGATGCTCTATCCAGCTGAGCTACGAGCGCCCTGGCCCGGAGGTACCGGACCACAAACCGAGACTTGCCGGACCGGCGGGC
>NZ_AJQF01000395.1:0-5847 GCF_000261705.1 Bradyrhizobium genomosp. III
GTTCGAATTAGCAGAGAGGCCGACCAATAAAAAGCCCCCGCCTCGTTTCGAGACGGATCGAAGGCGGCTGTCACCAGGTCGTGTTGAAGAGCCCGAAATGCGGCTGCTGGGCAACCAGCATCACCGGTCGTCCCTGCTGCGGCGCCGGATGGGCCCTGGCGACCTTGCGCTTGGGCTGAACCGGAGCCTTGGCGGCAGTATCGGTCTTCGCGGCCGGCGTGAACTGGGCGAAGGTCTCGCGCACCCGCGCCTTGGCTGACAGCTCGGCCAAGGCCGCCGACTGGGCCTCCTGCACGGGCGGCTGGGGAGCCACAACCGCGGCGGTCTTCACCGCGGGTGCAGCAATCGTCGGCTGACTGGTGTCGAGGACGACGCGCTCAGGCAGGTGCCGATCGGACCGGATTCGGATCAGGGGCTGATCGTTGCTCGCGGTCACAACGGCTTGTGCCGCAGGCGCCGCCGGGAAAGCGAAATTCACCGCGAACAGCAGAGCGAGCAAAGCTCCACCGACAAAGACGAAATACCGAAAGATGGGCATTGGCCGCGCTCCGCCCCCCGCATCCCCGCGTGGGCTCTCCGCCTCAACAGGCGATCTCTTATTTGGTTCCTGGCCCAGCCGTTCGGTTCAAATGGCGATGCGAGGTTTTTTCGCCAAGGACCAGCAAGGACCAAGGAGGGTAACTTTTCCGCTACCGGAACATGCCGCCGTTAAGCACGGCGTGCTGCAACCAGCGAGCATTTCGCCTGATCGGCATTCACGTTGATGAAGCCGACGGGGATATGCGCAAAGGTCTTGCGGCTCTTCATGCTGACCGGATCCGCCAGCACGCGGCTGCGGTTGGTGAGATGACTGCCGTCACGCCGCGCAAAGGCGCAGACGATCTCGACATCCTTTACGGCATAGTCATTGTCGTTTCGCAGCGTGAACGTCACCAGGGCTCTCGAGCCAAGGCCGCCGCGGCGCCAGGTCTGCGATGAAATCCTGAGACGACCGAGTTCTGCCGCGGCAGGTGACTTGGCCGGTGCCTGGGCTTCCGAGACCGGCGACGCCGCTACGGCCGTATCGCCCGGAGGAGCCGGCTCGACGGCCGCCAGCTCCGCCTTCAACGGCTCAGCACTATTGCCCTTGGACGGAGGCAGCAGCATCCAGACGCCGCAGCCGACAATGATGGCCGCCAGCAGCCACAGAAGAGTGCGGCCAAATGAGACGCTCGCAATCGTCACGGCCCGCGCGACTCGTTCGCCGGTCCCGGCGAAGCGCCCCAATCCGATCCGGTCGAGCCTGGCGTTCATGGTTGCATCACCGATCGCGGCCAAAGCCCATGCAACGACGGACCGGCCACTGCTTACCTTAATCCGGAAGAGGAACTAAGGTTCCCGCGCAGTTGCGAATCGGCAGGGACGGTGGCGATCACCGCCCACGGCCGCTAACATGCGCAGCAACATCGCGAAGGCCCGTTGGGAGAATTGAAATGCCAGTCGTCACTTGGGATCACGTCCATCTGCGCAGCCCCGATCCGGAGGCCACGGCGGCCTGGCTGCGGGACATCCTCGGTGGCGAGATCGTGCACGCGCCGGGACGGATCGACGTGAATCTGGGCGGCGCCAGGATCTTCATCGCGCCGCTCGAGGGCGACAACGCCGTCAACCCGCCGCCTCCGCACCCGCATCAGGGTCTCGACCATTTTGGCCTGACGGTGAAGGACATCGATGCCGTTGCAGCCGAGATCAAGGCCAAGGGCGTCACGTTCACGCGCGAGCCGACCACGATCCGGCCCGGCGTGCGCATCTGCTTCATCCGCGGCCCCGAAGGCATCTCCATCGAGCTGCTTGAGCGCGACAAGAAATATACCTGATCCGGCGCAAGCTCCAGCACCCCGCGTCCAGTGCAACGTTTGTCATGCATTTCGCGGGCCAACCCTGATTCGCAGGCGGCCGGCCTCGCCCCGTCATCAGACCGTCATGACGACGTCACTCACAAGCCGGAACAACTACGGCTCGCGGCGGCAACTTCCCGTGGCCGGCCGGCAAACTGCCGCGTTGCGCGAGAGAATGCGCTTTGGCATAAAAGCGGGACCGGTTACGCCATTGGGCGATGGCGGCCGGCCTGCGGGACGTTATGAAAAACGGTCTCTATTCGATTCACGTGACCCTGCTCGATGGTCGAGCCGGCAAGGGCAGCGGCGTGATCCTTTTTCGCGACGGCAAGATCCTTGGCGGCGATGCCTACCTCTATTACACCGGCAGCTACGTGGTGAAGGACAACAACACCTTCAAGGGCGAAGTGCTGGTGCAACGACACACCTCGCCGCGGGGCGACGACAATCCGCTGTTCGGCGGCCCTGCCCCCGTCGGCATCGGCCTCAGCGGCACCTTCACTGACACGCGCGCGGAGATGACGGGCACGGCTCTCGTCGGCAAGGCCAGCCAGATTTTTGGCGCGACGCTGCACAAGCTCGCCGACTTCGACTAGACGCACGAGCTATTCCGCAGCCTGCTCCAGCGGCGCCGTGCGCGGCAGGATGATCTGGATGCGGGTGCCACTGCCCGGTTCGGAATCGAGATCGAGCCGCCCGCCGAGCCGGTTGGTGACGATGCTGTAGACGATGTGCAATCCAAGACCGGTGCCGCCCTGGTCGCGCCGCGTCGTGAAGAACGGATCGAAGGCACGGCGTCGGACGTCGAGTGACATGCCGCAACCATTGTCCGAGAAGATGATCTCGACATTGTCCTTGCCGGACTCGCGGACCTGGATGTCGATGGTTCCCGGCCGGCCGTCCGGGAAGGCGTGCGCCACCGAATTGAGAAACAGATTGGTCAGCACCTGGCCGTACGGGCCCGGATAGCTATTCATGGTGAGATCGGGCTGGCACTCGACATTGAGCGTCAGATTGTGCTTGCGCAGGCCCGGCCTCAGACTCATCACCACCTGCTCGGTGAGGTCGCCGAGATCGAAGCTGCGCTGATCCGAATAGTTGCGGTCGGCGGCGACCTGCTTGAACGACTGGATCAGCTCGGCGGCGCGATTGAGATTGGAGACGAGCTGCGAGGATGCATCGCGGCTGGTGTTGAGGAAGTCGTTGAGCGTGGAGCGGCGCAGCTCGCCGCGCTCGACCTCGGAGGTGAACATCGCGGTCTTGCGCTCCAGCGCGGAGGCGACCGTGAGGCTGATGCCGACGGGATTGTTGACCTCGTGGGCGACGCCGGCGACGAGGCGTCCGAGCGCGGCGAGCTTCTCCGCCTCGATCAGCGAGGCCTGGGTCTCGCGCAGATTGCGCAGCGCGGTCTCGGCGGACTCCTTGGCCTTGCGCATCTCCTGCTCACCGCGCTTGCGCTCGCCGATGTCGAGCGCGACGGTGACGATCCGCTCGATCTCGCCCTCGGCATCGAGCAGCGGCAGCTTGTTGACCAGCCATTGCCGCATGTTGCCGGCGGAGTCCTTGTACTCCTCCTCATAGAAGCCGAGCCCCTTGCGGATGCTGAGCACGCGCTTGTCGTTCTCGTCGGTCTTGGCCGCGCCGTAGCGCGACATCAGGTCGGCCGTGGTGCGGCCGAGCGCGTCGCCGGGTTCGATGCCGAAGATGCCGGCCATATAGCGGTTCATCAGCACATAGCGCAGGTCGCGGTCCTTGACGTTGATCACCGCCGGCACGGTGTCGATGACCTGCTGGAGCAGGCGCCGGCCTTCGGCGATGGCGTCTTCCGCCCGCTTCTGGTCGGTGATGTCGCGCAGCGTGCCCTCGTAACGGACGATGTTGCCCGCTTCGTCCCGCACGCCGGTGGCGCTGTCCGAGAGCCACAGGATGTCGCCGCTGCGCTGGCGCACCTGGTACTCGAACTCACGCACCATGCCGTCGCGTGCCATCAGCCGCTGGTATTCGACGCGTGCCTCGGGATGGACGTAGATGGTGTGGGCGATGTCGTTGATGCTGTCGATGAGGTGCTGCGGGCTGTCATAGCCCATCATCCGCGCCAGCGCCGGATTGGCGTTGAGCAGATCGCCGGCCGGCGTCGTCACATAGATGCCGTCGACCGAGCCCTCGAACAGCTTTCGGTAGCTCTCTTCGGCGAGGCGCTGCTCGGTGAGCGCGCGCACCGCTGCCTCGCGCGCCGTGTCGGCCTCCTCCAGCGCGCGGCGGAACACTTCGGCTGCACGCGCGATGTCGCCGATCTCGTTGTCGAGGTCGGCCGACGGAATCGAGGTGTCTTTCCGGCCCGCCGCAAGCGCGCGGATGGAGCGGGCGATCTGGGCGAGCGGACGCACCGTCCTGCGCACCACGAACAAGGCAGCGCCGATGCCGATCAGCACGCCGATGGTGCCGAGCACGATGCTCTGCCATCGCGCTTCCGTCAGCGTCCGGGCGAAGTCGCGCGACAGCACGTGGCCGCGTCGGTCGCTGACCTCGCGCAGCAATTCGGTGACGCGGCCGATCAGCCGGCCCTCGGTTCCCAGCACCTCGCGGTCGATGTCGGCGATCTGCCGCTCGCGAACGGCCACGGCCATGATGGCCTCGGCATAATCGTTCACCGCCGATTTCAGCCGGGCATCGACAATGTTCAGGGCCCGCATGTTCTGCGCGGCCTGCTCGGCCGCGGACGGGTTGCGCGCGAGCAGCCCGAGCGCGATCCGGCTCTGCGCCTCCGACAGGCGCGATGCCAGATCACGGTCGGCCGCACCGGAGACAGCCACATCGAACTGTTCGCGCAGCGGCGGCAGGCCGGCGAGCAGCTGGGCGCGGCGATCGATCAGGGTCGATATCCGCTCGAGGCCGTTGCGATAAGTCGCAAGCCGCTCGGTGACCCCGTCGATCATGTCCTGCTGCTCGGGCGCGAGCTCGATGCGGGTCTTCTTCAGGATGTCGCTGAGCGTCGAGGCCGCCTCGCCCACCTGCTTGAACTGGATGCCGGCGCCGGGATCGGTGACGAAGTCGCGTGCGGCAAGCCGCAACTCGTTCATGCGGCGATCGATGTCCTCGGCGAGGTCGCCGACGCTCTGGAGCCGCTGCAGCTCGGCGAAGGTGGTGTCGATGTGCCGGATCGCGATCACGCTCGCGGTCGACGTGACGATGATCACCGCCAGCACCAACAGGAAGCTGCCGAAAGTGAGCTGGCCGATGGAGAGCGAGAATGTTCGCTTTTTCTCAGGGGTCGGCGTCAATTCGGCGGACATTGGGCTTTGAGGACCGGGATATTGGAGGCCCAATATACGACGTATTGCGGCCCCGGGGAAACATGCCTCGGGCCGCCGATTATCCTTAATATTGGGGGCGTCGAAGCCCCCTTGCTCGATCTATGACGGTTTGACGCTTGCCTGCCGCCGGGCCGGGATCGTCATGGCGGCGACGCCGAGGACCACGCAGGCAAGCCCGATCCAGGCGGTCTGGCTCAGGCTCTCACCGAGGAAGGCGACGCTGATGGCGACCCCGATCGGCACCCGCAGATAGGCCTGCGCGGTGGTGCCGACCGAGCCCAGGGTCTGGATCAGGCGGAAATAGATCGCAAACGCCGCGGCCGTCGAGAACACGGCGAGCGCGAGCAGTGCCAGCACCGAGCTCGGCGACGGCGACAGCGTCCAGGGCTGCTCGACCACGAGCGAGGCCGGAATCAGGACCGCCGCCCCCGCCAGCAGCGAGCCGGCAGCGGGTGCCATGGGGTCGAGGCCCTTGAAGCTGCGGCCGAAGATCGCGGCGCAGGCGTAGCAGATGGTGGCGGCGACGATGGCCGCCTCCGCGAGGAGACCGCTGCCGATGTCGTGGAAGGCATCGACGCCGACGATCAGCAGGATGCCGGCCATGCCCGCGATCACGCCGAACAGCTTTCGCGGGCTTGTCGCCTCGTGGCGGGGGG
>NZ_AJQF01000396.1:0-10417 GCF_000261705.1 Bradyrhizobium genomosp. III
GGTCCGGCCGAGTTGAGGATGGTGGCGAGCGCGGCATCGACATGGCGCTCGCCCCAGGCGATCAGCGTCCAGGGAATGACGCTGTTGAGCACGGCCTGGAAGGCGAAGCGCTGCCAAGCCGCTGCGTCCATCGGCATCCTGATGCCGCGCGCCCACATCACGACGAGCAGCAGGAGGCCCGCGATCGTGGTCCGCGCCGCGATCAAGGTAATTGGGGGAATGGTGGCGACGCCAAGCTTGATGAAGGTGTAGGAGCCGCCCCAGAGCGTCGCGAGCGCGACCAGGAGCGCCAGCTCGACGGCGATGTTGGTGTCCTGCCGGCTGTCCATTCCGCGCGCTCCGTCCCGTTGTCAGGGACGGAACCTAGCGCGTCTGCGGTCGCAGATAGTTCGTTACGTGTCGAAGTGTATTAGCCCAGCGCCCCGACCTCGAACACCTCGCCGTCGTAGCCGGCTTCGCGGGGGATACGGAGCTGACGGCCGGTTTCGGTCTTGGTCATCACGGGCATCACCGTGACGATCGACATGCCCTTGGCATGGTCGAGCGCGTCTTTCACGCTGCCCTGCTTCGCCAGCCGGATCAGATTGCGCGTGGTCGGAAACGGCAGCTTGAAGCGGCCACTCTCGCCGCCTTCCACCGCCTCGCGCGGCGAGACCCAGATCGAATCGGTCGACTCCCTTCCGTCATGGGCGCCGAGCTGGTCGGGTGGCGCCGCGGCAAGGAAGAACCATGTGTCGAAGCGCTTGGGCATGCCCTCCGGCGTGATCCAGTGCGCGTACGGCACGAGCGTGTCGAGTGCGAGCTGGAGCCCGTTGTCGGCGAGAATGTTCAGAAAGCTGATCTTGTGCTCGTTGAGCGCGACGCGGTGCTTGTCGGCGATCTCGCCGGCACGCCTGGCATCGACAGGCGCGCCCGTCCCCTTTGACCGCGCCAGCAGGATGCCGCTCTCTTCGAAGGTCTCGCGGATCGCCGCGATGCGAAAACCGCGATCCGCCTCGCTGAGGCCTTCACCGCCCGAATACAGGTCGGAGCGCGCGACGATCTCGTTGTCGCCGGCATCGACGCTGCCACCGGGAAACACCAGCGCGCCCGAGTTGAACTCGATCTGATGATGGCGGACCATCATGAAGACCTCGATTTCGTCGCGGCTCTTGCCGTCGACCGTGGGGCCGTCGCGCAGCAGGAGGATCGTCGACGCCGGGCGTGATGATGATGTTTCGGCCATCCAACTAACCTGCCGCGCTGGATTGCGGGCCGAGATTGGCGCGCTTGTCGACGCGGGCGACGCGCGACAGCAGATATTCGACCTCCGCCTTCGCCATCGCCGTGATGGTCGCGCCGGGCTTGCGCTGGGCGCTGGAGGCGATGATGCCGCGCTTCTGCAGCACGTATTTGCGGATGGTCAGGCCGACGCCGGGCTGCTGCTCGTAGCGGATCAGCGGCAGATGCGCGTCGAACAGATCATGCGCGGCATCGCGCTTGCCGGCCTTGGAGAGGTTCACGACGTCGATCAGAAGCTCCGGGAAGGCGTAGCCGGTCATGGCGCCGTCGGCACCGCGCTCCATCTCGAAGTCCAGGAACGTGCCGCCATTGCCGCAGAGGATCGAGAGCGGACGGAGCGAGCCGTCCTTCTGGAAGCCGCGCAGGGTCGTGATCTTCTCCAGTCCCGGCCAGTCCTCGTGCTTGAGCATCACGCAGTTCGGATTGTCCATGACGATCTTGCGGATCACGGCGGGGGTGAACACCACCGACAGGGTCAGCGGATAATCCTGGAGCACCCAGGGCACATCCGGCCCGATCGCCTCGGCCGCCTGCTTGAAATAGCCGACGATCTGGTCGTCGGTACGCAGGCTCGGCGGCGGCGCGATCATGACGCCGGCCGCGCCGGCGTCCATCGAGGCCTTGGCCAGCGAGCGCATGGTGGCAAAGCCGGGCGCGGAGACGCCGACGATCACCTGCATCTTCCTGGCACGCTTGACGAAGCGCACCGCCACCTGCTCGGCCTCGGCGGCATCGAGCTTCGGCGCCTCACCGAGGATGCCCAGCACCGTGACGCCGTCGCAGCCGACCTCCTCGTAGAAATCGGTCAGGCGATCGATCGAGCGCTCGTCGATCCGGCCGTCGTCGTGGAACGGCGTCGGCGCGATTGCGAAAGTGCCCTTGGCGTCGGCGGTCAGTTTCATCTAGTCCTCGTCTCTCTCTGTTGTCATTCCGGGGCGCGACGCAGTCGCGAGCCCGGAATCCATAACCACGATCCGGAGTATGGATCCCGGGCTCACGCTTCGCGTGCCCCGGGATGACGGCCTTCTAGAACCGCCGCGCGCCCATCTTGATCTGCTCCTCGGAGAAGAAGATCTCCTTGGCGTGATCGGCGATGTCCTGGGCCTTCCAGCCCGTGTGCGGCGGTTTCCAGCCTTCCATTTCCATCATCCGCATCTCGCGCACGCCGCGGGGCCCGGACACGCCCAGCACCTTGCCGGTCTGGTCGCCCGACAAGTCACTGACCATGTATAGCACGGCCGGCGCGATGCCGTCCGGCCCCAGCGCCGCCGAGGGGTTCTCCTTATAGCGGGGCAGGTCTGCGGTCATGCGGGTCAGCGCGCCCGGGGCCAGCGTCCAGATCCGGATGTTGTATTTGCGGCCCTCGATCGCCAGCACGTTGGACAGGCCCCAGATGCCGCCCTTGGCCGCGCCGTAATTGGTCTGGCCGAAATTGCCGATCAGCCCTGATGTCGAGGAGGTGTTGACGATGACACCGCCGCCATTTTCCCGCATCCAGCGAAACACCGGCATGGTGCAACAAAAGGTGCCCTTCAGATGCACCTTGATGACCTTGTCCCAGTCGGATTCGCTGGCCTTTGCGAAGGTCTGGTCGCGCAAAATGCCGGCATTGTTGACGAGGATGTCGGCGCGGCCGAAATGCTTGATGGCGTCGTCGAACACCGACTGGCCGCCCTCCATGGTGGAGATGTCGGCGCCGTTGGCGACCGCCTTGCCGCCCTCGGCCGTGATCGCGTCCACCACGAGCTGCGCCATCGACTTGTCGGCGCCGGAGCCGTCACGGGGACCGCCGAGGTCATTGACGACGACCGAGGCCCCCTCCCGCGCAAACAGCTTCGCGTAGGCCTCACCGAGCCCGCCGCCAGCGCCGGTGATCAGCGCGACCTTGCCGTCGAGTAGTCCCATGGTGGCCTCTCCCTTGCTCTTATTGTTTCGTGTCCCGGACGCGATGCAGCGTGAAACGCTGCTTCGCAGAGCCGGGACCCAGCTCTTTGCTACCGCCTCTGGGCCCCGGCTCTGCAGCGTATCACTGCGTGCTGCGTTGCGTCCGGGGCACGAGACCGCCCTAACCTAAGACCGTCTTGCCGTTCTTGATCACGGTGACGCCGCGCGACTTCACCTTCGCTTCGAACGAGATCGTGTTGCCGTCCCTCCAGAGGTCCATGGTCACGGTCTCGCCGGGATAGACCGGCGAGGAGAACCGCGCGACGTGCTGGCGGAATGCGCTTGCGTCGTAATCGGCGTAGGTCTGAAGCACGCCGCGGCAGGTGATGCCGTAGGTGCACATGCCGTGCAGGATCGGACGCGGGAAGCCGGCCTTCTTGGCGAACTCGGGATCGCTGTGCAACGGATTGCGGTCGCCGCAGAGGCGATAGACCAGCGCCTGGTCGGGACGCGTGGTGATGTCGATGGTCTTGTCGGGCGTGCGCGAGGGGATCTTGTGCGGATCTGGCTGGGTCAGGCTCGGCCCGCCAAAGCCGCCGTCGCCGCGGGCAAAGCGCGAGGCGACGAGTGTCGCAAGCTTCTCGCCCTTCTCGTTCTTGAGCACGGTCTGGTGCGCGATGACGACGCCCTTGTCCTTGCCCTTGTCGTAGACCTCGACGACGGAGGAGTCGGCCGTGATGTGCGCAGCCACCGGCAGCGGCTGGTGGAAGGTGATGTCGCGCTCACCGTCGACCACCATGACGCGGTTGAGGTTCATCTCGCCCGGGCCCGCGCCCCAGGCTGCGACGGACGCAAACGTCGGTACCACCTTCAGCGGCCGCGGCGTCAGCGTGCCCTCATTGACGAAGGCGAGCTCCTTCTCGTCCATGGGATCGGCGCCGAGGCCGATGCCATAGGCGTAGAGCATCACCTCGCGGTCGGTGTAGGCGTATTTCTGGCCGAGGTTTTTCAGGCCTTTGAGCTCTTCGTATCTGGCGGACATTTTTTTGGTTTCCTCTGGTTCTCATCCTCATGGTGAGGAGGCGCTTTGCGCCGTCTCGAACCATGAGGATGCCCGAAACGCTTCTTTGCCGCGGCCATCCTTCGAGACGCTTGCTTCGCAAGCTCCTCAGGATGAGGACCGCCCTAGGCCGGTGTGAAGAACGGCAGCGGTGCGCCGTCGGTCGGCTTGAACACCACCTTCACCTTCTGACCGATCTTCAGCTTCTCGAGATCGCAGTCGACGAAATTGGTCTGTACCGACGGCCCCTCCTTCAGCGTGACGTAGCCGATGGCATAGGGCCCGGTCGGCGATTTCCGCATCAGGCTCCAGGTGTAGATCGTGCCCTCGCCCGACGCTTCCTCCCACACCGTCTTGTCGGAGTAGCAGAACGGGCAGATCGAGCGCGGGAAGTAATGCGCTTCGCCGCACGCCGTGCAGCGCTTGATCATGAACTTGCCCAGCTTGGCCGCGTCCCAGAACGCGGCGGTCTCGGGGTTCGTCACCGGGGCCGGATATTTCTTCGTCTCGCTCATCACACGCGCTCCAGAATGGCCGTCGAGGCGGCGTGGCGAACACCCAAAAGGCCGCCGGTGCCGTGCGCGATGGCGAGATCGCAATTCCTGACCTGCACCTTCGGATGCGCCTCGCCGCGCAGCTGCCGGACGGCCTCGATGATCTTGGTCATGCCGCCGCGGTTGACGGGATGGTTGCTGCAGAGGCCGCCGCCGTCGGTGTTGAACGGCAGCTTGCCGACGCCCGAGATCAGATTGCCGTCGGCGACGAACTTGCCGCCGTCGCCCTTCTTGCAGAACCCGAGATCCTCGAGCTGCATCAGCACCGTGATGGTGAAGCTGTCATAGATCGAGGCATATTTGATGTCCTTCGGCGTGATGCCGGCTTCCTCGAACGCGCGCGGGCCGGACCAGATGCCGGCGGAGTACGTGAGATCGAGATCCTTTCCGCCGCGCGGGCCCTTCATGGCTTCGCCATGGCCGATCAGCTTGACCAGCGGCTTCTTCAGGCTCTTGGCAATCTCCGGCGTCGTCACGATCAGCGCGCCGCCGCCGTCGGAGACGACACAGCAATCCATGCGATGCAGGGGATCGGAGATCATCGGCGAGTTCAGGACGTCCTCGACGGTGACGACGTCCTTGAGCATCGCATGCGGATTGTATTGCGCGTGATGGGAGGCTGCGACCTTGATCCAGGCCAGTTGCTCCGAGGTGGTGCCATAGTCGTGCATATGGCGCATGGCACACATGCCGTAGGCATTGTGCGTGGTCGCGCCGTAAGCGGATTCGAAATCGACCTCGGCGCCGGCCGCACGCGGCGGCATCGCGCCGGTGCGCGGCTTGCCGGCGAGCGTGATCAGCGCGATCGAGCACTTGCCTGCCGCGATCGCCTCAGCGGCGTGGCCGAGATGGATGATGTAGGAACAGCCGCCGGTCTCGGTGGAATCGACGTGGCGGAGCTTTTTGGTGTTGAGGCCGAGATAATCGACCATCGGCCAGGCGCCGCCGGGCGCATCGCCCGCGCAGAAATAGCCGTCGACGTCGTCCTTGCTGATCCCGGCATCCTCGATCGCGCCCTTGGCGACCTCGGCATGGAGCTGGGCGGTGGATTTGTCCGGCGCATGCCGGGTCGGGTGTTCGTAGATCCCGGCAATGTAGGCCTTGCCCTTGATGGTCAAACTTCAGGTCTCCGCTGGCTTTTCTTATTTGCCCCGTTTTTCTGAACCGCACTGGGCAGATTGGCAAGCGCGGAAATATTCCGCCCCGCGAGAGGGCAGCGGACTGGCGCAAGTGGGGTATGTTCTGGTGTCCCGGACGCGCTGCAACGCTTCGGCGTTGCTGCGCAGAGCCGGGACCCATGCGGCCGCGTTTTCGTTGCGAGATGGGCCCCGGCTCAGCAGCGCATCACTTCGTGCTGCGCAGCGTCCGGGGCACGAGACCTTGTCCTGCAGACACGCCCCCGCATCCTCGCGGCATGTTTCGCCCGAGCTTTGCTTCCGTCTCGCTCCCTCCTTGAACAGAGGGCGCAGGGAAGACCGGGTGCGGGCTGGGCACCCACGGTCCGCTGTGCGCGATTGCGCGAAGAACAGATGCACAGCGGCATACAGGTGCGGCCAAACATCCGGCCTTCCCTGCGCAGTGGCTTTACGGCTTATGTCGCGCTCTCCCCGGGGAGCGATGCACTATTGCCCCCGTCGCCTTGCGAGCGAAGCGCAAGACTTGACGCCAGCCTGCGGGCGTCAGGACCACACGATTTTGCCGTACGCGAGACCGCGCCCGTCGTGCACGAGACAATCGCCCGCGCGACGCAGCCCGCGTCCACCGCCACTCACCCCGCGTTTCGTGACGATCGCGATACGCCCCTCTTGAGGGATGAGGTGGCGGACCGATACGACAATTCCGAATTTCGGTAAAGTGGAAGGTTTTTGCGCGCGGGGATTGACTCGTCTCTTGGATGTTTCGCCCGGCGGTAACACAAGGGGTGGTGTCGCAGGGTGGGCAAAGCGAAGCGTGCCCACGTCCTTCGCAATCCTGGCGAGGTCGTGGGCACGGCGCTTCGCACCTTTGCCCACCCTACGGGACCTTGCGCCGTCCCGACCAGTTGCCTTCCGTCAGGTCGGGCTGTGCGGCACGGGCCTCAGCGGATGCCTCCGCAGCGAGCTGTGAACATTGCGCGCTCGTCCGATACGAGGGGTGAAAGACAGACTCTTCGCTACGAGGCGGTGCTCGGGCGCGCGCGATAACGGAACGCGGTCAGCCCGGCGAACATCAGGCCGAGGACGAGAAGAACAGCGCCTCCCTTCACGCCAAAACTGTCCTGGTGTTGGCGCTCGGCCGCGTCGTCGACGATCAGGGGCCGCGCATCAGGTCTGCCCGTGAGATAGCGGATCCTGATCTGTCTGACGGTCTGGACGCCGTTGCGCGTGATCTGCCGCCAGAAGGCCGGGCTGATATGGGTCGGTCCGTAGGCCTGCTGTCGTCCGCTCTTGTCGGTCCACGCCAGCGTCACGAGATAGCTCGGGGCCTCACCGGCCTTGTTCACCTCACCGTAGGCGCGGGTAACATCGGCGGTAGCTTCATCGCCATGGGCGAGGATCTCATTCAACGTGCTTTGCTCAATGTAGGAGTTCACCAGCATGTAGCCGCCGAACGGAAGCATCACAGCAGTCAGGGTCCCGAGGATGTAAGGAAAGGGACGCCTTGCTCCGGCGGCGATCGTCGCGCTCCCCGGCCCGCCTCGACGCGCCGACCATGCCTGCCATCCGATCACGAGCATCACGAGCACGGCGCAAACGCCCGCTCCCGCCGCCATGAACCTCGACGTGGACCGGATGTGGCTCAGATGGTCGTCGAGATCTTCGACAATGACCGGAAGCGATGAATCGTCGTCAACGGCCTGGATTGGGATCGTCAGGAGCTTGAGCTGATTGCCAACCATGATCCGCGCCGCATAGGCAGCACTGACCGCTATGCCCGTGCGCTCGCGCTGGACGCCATCCCTGCCGGTCCACTGCAATCCGATCGACAGACTTTCGTCGACATAGCGCGGCCAGCCGCCGTCAAACACGAACGGAAACCGCGGCGAGACGACTTTGGCCGAAATGATCTTTCCGGTGGTGCCATAGCCATCGCGCATGACGCGTTCGATGGCATGCTGATTCCAGAACATCCCCAACGCCGCCAACACACCGACGGCCAGAAACAGAATCAACACAGTGCGCAATGACATCGATCATCGCCCCGCATAGCGCACGGCCGCATCGCCCGGCGCGCTTCACTATCGCAAGTTGCTGATATCGCGCGGCCACAACTCTTGTCAAACGGATGAATTTAGTCCGTAGGGAAAAAGCGACTTGTCCGCTGTAGCTCGAAGGGCGACGGCGGAAGCGTGCCCACGTCTTCTGGTGCAGTCGTGGCGAGATGGTGGGCGCCTTTGCCCACCCTACGAGAGCGCCTTATTCCTGGAAGGAGTGCCGTAGGGCGGATTAGCCGAAGGCATAATCCGCCGTATTGATCTCCACGGCAACGGACGTGGCGGATTACGCTTCGCTAATCCGCCCTACAGCACCTACGGAACCGCCCTACTCCGCCGCGATCTGCCTTGGCGCGGGCGGCGGGTTGGCGAGGTCGGCGGCGAGCTGGGCGTAACGCATCTTTGCGTCCGCAACAGCTTTCTCCTTCACCGGGCCGTAGCCGCGGATGCGATCGGGCAGCGACAGGAGTTCCACCGCGGTGTCGATCGTGACCGGCGACAACAGGCCGAGCACGGTTGCGACGTCCTTTTCGTAGCCGGCGATCAAATCACGCTCGAGCTTGCGGTCGGCGCTGCGGCCGAAGATGTCGAGCGGCGTTCCGCGCAGGAATTTGAGTTTCGCCAGCACGCCGAAGACGTTCAGCATCCAGGGGCCGAAGGCTCGCTTCTTCGGGCGTCCCAGCGCGTCGAGGCCGCCGCCGAGGATCGGCGGCGCAAGGTTGAAGTTGAACTTGAAGTCGCCCTCGAACTGATCGCGGAGCTGCTGGGCGAAGGCGCCGTCGGTGTAGAGGCGCGCGACTTCGTATTCGTCCTTGTAGGCCAGCAGCTTGGCGTAGTTCACTGCGACCGCGCGTGGCAACGCATCGCCATAACCGCCCTTCACCGCGGCGTCGCGCACCTGGTCGATCAGCCTGCGATAACGCTTGGCGAGACGGCTGTTCTGATAGGCCGTGAGGTGCTTGGCGCGGTGCTCGATGACTTCATCGAGCGTCATGGCCTCCAGCGACTTGGGCGCTGCGACCTGGTCCGTGCCCTTCAGCATGTCGGCAAGACGCGCGGGATCGGCGACCGCGAGGCGACCAAGGCGGAAGGCCTCCTTGTTCATCTTGATCGAGACGCCGTTGACCTCGATCGCCTGCTCGATCGATTCCGCCGAGAGCGGGAACAGGCCCTTCTGATAGGCATAGCCCATCATCATCATGTTGGTGGCGATGCTGTCGCCGAGCAGCTGCTCGGCCGGCTTGGTGAAATCGAAGAAGACCGAGTCCTTGTGCAGCGCCGTTTCCAAGAGCCCATTCAGCTTGCGGGTCTGGAAATTGAAGTCGCGGTTGAGGACGAAATCGGCGGTCGGAATGACGTGGCTGTTGATGATGCCGCGGGTCCGGGTGGAGTCGCAGAGCGAGATCGTGTCCTTGGCGACCGCGACCACCTCGTCGGCGGCGAGCACGAGATCGGCCGTGCCGGTGACGATGCGCGAGCAGGTCACTTCCGCGGGATGATCCGACAGGCGGACATGGCTGAGCACCGCCCCGCCCTTCTGTGCAAGGCCCGACATGTCGAGGATCATCGAGGCCTTGCCCTCGATATGGGCGGCCATGCCGAGCAGCGCGCCGATGGTGAGAACGCCGGTGCCGCCGACGCCGCCGACCGCGATGTTATAGGGCTTGTCGAGTGTCGGCCGCGACGCCGGCTCGGCAATCGCACCGATGTCGGAAAGGTCGGCCGGCGCGCGGTGGCGTGGCTTGCCGCCATCGACGGTGACGAAGGACGGGCAAAAGCCCTTCAGGCACGAATAGTCCTTGTTGCAGGAGGACTGGTTGATGGCGCGCTTGCGACCGAACTCGGTCTCCAGCGGCTCGACCGAGATGCAGTTCGATTGCACCGAGCAGTCGCCGCAGCCTTCGCAGACGGCCGGATTGATCATGACGCGGCGCGCCGGATCCTCCATCAGGCCGCGCTTGCGGCGGCGGCGTTTTTCCGCGGCGCAGGTCTGCACGAACACGATCGCCGATGTGCCCTTGTGTTCCCGGCACATCTTCATGACGTTTTGCAGCTCGTCGCGATGGTAGAGCTTCACGCCCGGCGCGATGGTGCTGGCCGGATAGGCATCGGGCGCCTCCGAGACCAGATAGATCTCGCGGATGCCTTCGGCGTGGAGTTGATGGGTGATCTGCTGCGGCGAGAGATCGCCGTCATGGCGCTGGCCGCCGGTCATGGCCACCGCGTCGTTGTAGAGGATCTTGTAGGTGATGTTGGTCTTGGACGCCACCGCCTGGCGGATGGCGAGAAGGCCCGAGTGGAAATAGGTGCCGTCGCCGAGATTGGCGAAGATATGGTTCTCGTTGGTGAAGGGTGCGATGCCGACCCACGGCACGCCCTCGCCGCCCATATGCGTAAAGGTCTCGGTCGAGCGGTCCATCCACAGCGCCATGAAGTGGCAGCCGA
>NZ_AJQF01000397.1:0-5078 GCF_000261705.1 Bradyrhizobium genomosp. III
TTCGGGGACCTTCGTCGAGGTGTTGTGGGGACAGCCGGAGCAGAAATACGGGGTGCGGGAGACAGGTGCGACCGCTTGCATCTGGGTGGCCTGACGGCCGTTGAACCAGTCGGCCTTGGCGCGGAGCATCGAAGCAATCTCAGGGTTGAGATCGAGCTTGAGAAGTCGCTCGGTAAGCGAGGTCGCAAGCGAGGCAACGCTGAGCTCGGCGGCGAAGGTCAGGAAGCGCTTGTCGTGCTCGTCCATCTTGCCGACGATGCGCGGGCGCACGTCATCGCGCCAGTTGAACAACACCTGCTTGACCTGGTTCTCGACAATCTCGCGGCGCTCCTCGACGATGAATATCTCTTCGAGGCCGATGGCGAATTGATGCACGCCTTCCGGCTCCAGCGGCCAGGGCATGCCGATCTTGTAGAGGCGAAGGCCGATCTTGGCAGCGACCTCTTCGGTGACGCCGAGCTCGCGCAGCGCCTGACGGACGTCCTCATAGCTTTTGCCCGACGCCATGATGCCGAAACGGGCGTTCGGCGAATCCATGGTGATGCGGTTGACCTTGTTGGCGCGCGCAAAGGCGATCGCGGCAAAGCCCTTGTAGTCCTGCAGGCGACGGTCCTGCTCGAAGCGGTCGTCGGGCCAGCGCAGATTGAGTCCGCCTTGCGGCATCTCGAAATCGGCGGGGATGATGAACGGCTTCATCTCGTCGGTGAGATCGATCTCGGCGGTGGTCTCCACCGTCTCCGTGATCACCTTCATGCCGACCCAGCAGCCCGAATAGCGTGACATGGCGATGCCGAGCAGGCCCATCTCGATCATCTCGTGGATGCTCGAGGGATAGAGATACGGCATCAAGGCCGACATGAAGGCGTGGTCGGACTGATGCGGAACGGTCGAGGATTTTGCGCCATGGTCGTCACCGGCAAGGCACAGCACGCCGCCGTTCTTGGCGGAGCCTGCGGCATTGCCGTGGCGGAACACGTCGCCGCAGCGATCGACGCCGGGGCCCTTGCCGTACCAGATGCCGACCACCCCGTCATATTTCGCGCCGGGCGAGAGGTTAAGCTGCTGCGAGCCCCAGATGGCGGTGGCCGCCAGATCCTCGTTCACGCCGGGCTGGAACTTGATGTTGTACTGTTCGAGATGCTTGCGGGCGGCAAACAGCTGCTGGTCGTAGCCGCCGAGCGGCGAGCCGCGATAACCGGAGATGAAGCCCGCGGTGTTGAGGCCGCTGGCGCGGTCGCGCCGGATCTGGGCCATGGGCAGGCGGACCAGGGCCTGGATGCCCGTGGTGAAGACATGCCCGGTTTCCTGGGTGTATTTTTGATCGAGACTGATCGGACCCTGGTTGATGCCCATGCTGTCCTCTTTTTGCGCCCTGTTCAGGTCTTGCTGACTTAAGCCGTTGCCTTCCCGTTGTTTTTAGCTAGGGCGCGCCGACCAGTTTCGCCACTCTATGTCGGATATTTCAGGATCCGCATCACAAATCTGGACCAAAGGGAGCGCCGGGTAAAAATCGCAACTTCGTGGCCTGAAACACGCTGGGCATTTTCAATTTGTGTCACCATACCCCCACTGTGGCGAAACGAACTGATGCCCCTGTCGTGCCCGATGCGGGCGATTGGTCGCAGGAGAGGCTTGCGATGCGGACGATTCTGACTGGCTCGGCTCTTGTCGGCCTGGCGTTGTGCAGTGCGGTTGCAAGCGCAGCCCGCGCTGCCGAGCCGTCGCCGGAGCTGATCGCCTACGGCAAGACGCTGGTCGAGGCCGGCGACTGCGCGGGCTGCCACACCGCCGATCCGGCAAAACCGTTCGCGGGCGGCAAGCGCATCGACACGCCATTCGGCGCGATCTATGCGCCGAACCTGACCCCGGACCGCGACACCGGGATCGGCGCCTGGCTGGATGCCGATTTCACCCGCGCATTGCGCACGGGCGTCGCGCCCGACGGGTCGAACTACTATCCGGCCTTCCCCTATCCCTACTTCACGAAGATGACGAAGGACGACACGCTGGCGATCCGCGCCTATCTCGGCACGCTTGCGCCCGTCGTCAGCCGCAACAAGCCGCCGGAGCTGCGCTGGCCGTTCGGCTATCGCGGCCTGATGCGGGTCTGGAACGCGATGTATTTCAAGCCCGGCCTGTACGAGCCGGACCAGAGCCAGAGCGCGGCGTGGAATCGCGGCGGCTATCTCGTCACCGGGCTCGGTCATTGCGGCGCCTGCCACACACCGAAGAACTATTTTGGCGCGGACAAGCAGGCGCAGGCGCTCGCGGGCAACGAGGTCGGTGGCTGGTACGCGCCAAGGCTCGACGGCGCTTCCCGCACGGGCCTGAAGTCGTGGAGCGAGGCGGACATCGCCGAATATCTGCAGAGCGGGCGCAATGTCAGGAGTCATGCCGGTGGGCTGATGGCGGAGGTCTTCGTCAATTCGACCTCGAAGATGAGCGATGCCGATGTGCGCGCGATCGCGGTGTACCTGAAGAGCCTGCCGCCGTCGCGGCGCGAGACGATCGTGGCGCCGCCTGATGATGCCGAGATGAAGGCGGGCCAGGCGGTCTACGCAAAGCTCTGCATCGCCTGCCATGAAGCCGACGGCTCGGGTGCGCCGCGCATCTATCCACCGCTGCCGGGCAATGCGCTGCTGCAATCGATCAATCCGTCCTCGACGTTGCGCATCATTCTCGACGGCGCCCACACCGTGACCACACCGCGCGCGCCCAACACCGGCGAGATGCCGCCCTATGCCAGGCTGTCCAATGAGGAGATCACGGCGGTGACGAACTACATCCGCAACTCCTGGGGCAATGCGGCCCCGCTGGTGACGCCGGCGCAGGTGGCGAAGGCCAGGAAGCAGGAGTAGCTCCATCCCCGTCATTGCTGTAACGACGATGTGGATGGAGTGAGGTCACGTAACCTCTACCTCTCCTCGTCCCCGGTGAACACGAATTTCGGCATCTCCCATTTGTAGCGCACCGCGAGCAGGCGCAAGCTGAGACCGAGCACGAAGGTCAGGATCGTCCAGAGCTCGGCGTTGAGGTTGAGGCCGAAGGCGGTGGCGTAGAACAGTCCCGTCACGACCGAGACGCTGGCGTAGAGCTCGGACCGAAACAGCAGCGGCACGTCGTTGCAGAGCACGTCGCGCAACACGCCGCCGGCGCACCCGGTCACCATGCCCGAGACGATCACGATCGGCAGCGAAGCATCCATCTGCCAGGCGACGTCGCAGCCGGCCATGGTGAAGACGACGAGCCCGATCGCGTCGAGCACGATGAAAGCGACCTTCAGCCGGTGCACGAGGCGCGCGAACAGAATGGTGAGGAAGGCCGCACCACCGGCCAGCGCCAGATAGATCGGATTGGCGACCCAAACCAACGGATAGTGCCCGAGGAAGAGATCGCGCAACGTGCCGCCGCCAAGCGCGGTGATGCAGCCGAGGAAGCACACACCTAACCAGTCCATGCTGCGGCGTCCGGCAGCAAGTGCAGCCGTCATGCCCTGGGCGGCTATCGCAACCAGGGACAGGAAATGCAGCACGGTATCGCTTGGCGGCACACTCCACATTGGCTTGTTCCCTCGGGCTTGTTCTCGTCGCAGCCATGGAACTCGCGTCCAGTTCCCGAATGAACAGGTTCCCGATTCCCGGTGGCGGGGCAACATGCGACGAAAGCATAAGGAGGCGCGGAACAGAATCTCGCATCCACGGGTTGTCCGGGCGTCACAACCGAGGAGACAATCGATGGCTGACGACCGTTTTCCCAACGATCCGTACCGCCCGAACCTCGCCGACGATGAGTATCTTCGCGCGGCGCGCCGGGATGGCGACCTTCAGGCCGATCCCGAGCTGGGCGAAGGCCCCGCCTCCAGCGGCAAGGTTGCGTTATTCGCCGTTGCGATTGCACTGGTGCTGGGTGCCGTGTTCTACGGCTTGAACAATACGACCACTGGCAACCAGGCCAGCAACGCGCCGGCGACTCAGACCGCACAGCAGGCGCCTCCTGCCAATCCGGCCGCGCCTCCCGGTATGCGCGACGTGACGCCGCGCAACAACACCGAGCCGGTCGTGACGACCGGTGCGGCGCCGACGAAGCCGGCCCCGGACACGCAGAAGCCGTCTGACGGCGCGAAGTAACACTTCGCAATAGCGCGTGAAGCGGCGGGACTCAAAAAGTCCCGCCGCTTTTTCGTTGTGTTCCTAGCTGAACATCTTGTTGAGTTCGCCGCCGGGATAACCGCTGCCGAGCTCGGTGAATGTCCCCTTCTCCGCCATCTCCTTTGCCGCACGCATGAAGCCGCCCCAGGCAGCGCGGGCGAGCGAGCCGCCGACGCTGATCCGGCGCACGCCGAGATCTTCGGCCTGCTGCAATGACAGGCCGGATGCGCCGATCAGGAGGTTGAACGGCTTTGGTGCGACAGCCTTCACCACAGCAGAGATGTCCTCGCGGGTCTTCAAGCCCGGCGCATAGAGGCAGTCCGCGCCGGCATCGGCGTAAGCGGTGAGCCGGTCGATGACGAGCTTCAAATCGGTCACGCCCCACAGATAGGCTTCGCAGCGGCCGACCAGCAGCGTGCCGCTGTCGCCGATCGCCTTGCGCGAGGCCTTGATGCGCTCGACCGCGAGGGCGCGATCGTAGAGCGGCTTGTCCTTGTCGCCGGTGGAATCCTCGATCGACAGGCCGGCGACGCCGGTGCGCACGCAGCGCTCGACATTGTCCGCGACCCTGTCCGGCTCGACCGCAAAGCCGCCCTCGAAATCGGCGTTGACGGGGATGTCGACGGCCGAGCTCAATGCTGCCAGATGCTGACAGACGTCCTCGACGTTGACGTGGTTGTCGGCCTTGCCGATGGTCCAGGCAAAGCCCGCGCTCGACGACGCAATCGCCTTGAAACCGAGATGCTGCAATGCCTTGGCACTGCCGTTATCGACCGGATTGGGCAGGATGAAGCAGCCGCTTTCGTGCATCTTCTTGAAGGTGGCGCGCTTGTCCGCGGTCGTGACGTGCATGTTTCTTCTCCCTTTGTTGGCCGCGCAGACATAGGCGCCCTAACCTGGCAGCGCCAGTGCGCGCCTGGCAGCGCCAGT
>NZ_AJQF01000398.1:0-5580 GCF_000261705.1 Bradyrhizobium genomosp. III
CGGCAGCGCCAGTGCGCGCCCGGCAGCGTTAGTGGGCGTCGTGCACCGCCCGGCTGTCCTTCGGCGCCTGCTCGCGATCATTCATGCCGTAGTCTCTGACCACGCTGGCGATGCGCAGATGATAATCGGCAAAGATCTGCGCCCGGCCCTTGGCCTGGGTGCGGCGGTGCTCCATCGTGTTGCGCCAGGCCTGCACCGCCGCCTCGTCGCGCCAGAACGACACCGACAGGATCTTGCCCTTCTCGGTCAGGCTCTCGAAGCGCTCGACCGAGATGAAGCCGTCGATGGTTTGCAGGATCGGCTTCAGATCGGCTGCGAGGTCGAAATAGTCCTGGCGGTGTTCCGGCTTCGGCCAGACCTCGAAGATCACGGCGATCATGGGCATCTCCTGCTGCTCTCGGACCTACAATACCACCTTGCGCAGGAAGGTGCGCTCTTCCGCGAGGATGAATTTGTGTTCCTCGGCGAAATGGAAATTCGCCATTCCTTCCGCGTCCTGCCGAAGCCGCGCGCGATAGGCCTCGTATGCGGCCAGACTCTCGAAGCTGATCAGACCGAAGGCGATGTTGTTGGTGCCTTCATGCGGCATGAAATAACCGATCAGGTCACCGCCGCATTTCGGGATGATGGTGAGCCAGCGCTTCGAATATTCCTCGAACTGCGCGCGCTTGAACGGGTCGATCTGATAGCGGATGAAGACGGTGACGGACATGATGGGCTCCTGGGTTTCCGTCGTCACTGCAAGCCGCGAAGTCTCGTAGGGTGGGCAAAGCGACTTGTCCGCCGTAGCTCGAAGAGCGAAGGCGGAAGCGTGCCCACGTCGTTTTCCCCGCAACGACGAATGGTGGGCACGTCGCTACGCTCCTTTGCCCACCCTACGGCTTCGCTGCGCGCGCAATGACGACTTGGTGAGAAGCTACGCCCTTGCCCGACCACAATGCTTCGGCTACCATCGAAGCATGAAATCAGGACCCGACATCGCCCTGGTCGCTTCGCTGGTCGGCGATCCCGCGCGCGCCAACATGCTCACCGCGCTGATGAACGGCCGCGCGCTCACGGCGAGCGAGCTGGCGCAGGAGGCCGGCATCACGCCGCAGACTGCGAGCTCGCATCTGGCCAAGCTCGAGGCCGGCGGGCTGGTCGAGCCGGAGAAGCAGGGCCGCCACCGCTACTATCGCCTCACCGACGACGACGTCGCCGGCGTACTCGAGGGCCTCGCAGGCCTGGCCGCGCGGACCGGCCACATGCGGGTGCGCACCGGGCCGAAGGACCCGGCGCTGCGGCGCGCGCGGATCTGCTACGACCACCTCGCCGGCGATCTCGGCGTGCAGATGCTGGATTCCCTGCGCGAGCGGAATCTGGTCAGGCAGAAAAAGGAGGACATCGAGCTGACGGCTGAGGGCGAACGCTTCCTCGCCAAGCATCTGCAGATCTCGACCGGCATGCTCACCCATCCGCGCCGCCCGGTGTGCAAGGCCTGCCTCGACTGGAGTGAGCGGCGGCATCACCTCGCCGGCACGCTGGGGGCCGCCATGATGCAGCGCTTCGCCGAGCTGAAATGGGCGGCGCGCGACGCCACGCCCGGCAGCCGCGTCGTCAACTTCACCCGCACCGGCGAGAAGCAGTTTGCCGCGCTTTTCGGCGACGGGAAGGACTGACCCGCGCGCCGCGGCACCGGCAGTGCGCGCCTGAATGCTCCCGGGCCGGCGTCCTGGAGGATTTCTGCCGAGCCGGCCGCCAACACCAGTTTCTGTCGCGCCAAGCCGCATGCGGGGAACGTTCATGCCGCATTCAGGTCATGATTGGCAGATTTGGATCGCACCGTGTCGGCGTGTTGCAAAATTTAACATGTCGAATCGTGTCTTTTGATTCATTGTGCGCCGCAAGCGCCAAGCCGCTAAAGACCTGCTCCAAAGACTTGCCCCAAAGACCCGCCCCCGAAAGACCTGCCCCAAGGACGAGAAGGAAGATCACATGAAATACCTGTTCGCCGCCGCCATGCTCGCCAGCGCGGTTGTCGGTTTCAGCGAGGCCGCCAGCGCCGCGCAGGGTTGCGGCCCGGGTTGGTATCGTGGCGCCTACGGCGGCTGTCGCCCGATGCGCGGCGCGGTCGTTGTGCGCCCCGCCCCTGTAGTGGTCGCTCCGCCCGTCGTCGTCGTGCCGCGCGCGCGTGTTTGCCCCTATGGCTTCCGCTGGTACGCCGGCCGCTGCCGCCCGTTCTGATCTCTTTGCATCGCAAGATGGCCGCGCAGGTTCAGCCTGCGCGGCCATTTTCGTTTTCAGGCTTGCTGCCGACGATTCGTCCGCCTTGGAGTTTCGGCGGCCAGAAAACGAAACGGGGACCGCAGCTGCGATCCCCGTCCAATTCGCGGCTTGCCGCGGCTTACCAGTGGCGGCGGTGCCAGCGGCGGCGACGCCAGCCCCAATGACGGCGGCCCCAGCCCCGGTGGCGGCCATGCCAGTGAACCTGTTCCGGCGTCAGCTTAGCGGCTTCCTCGCCGGTGGTGACGGCCGGATGAGCGTCGGGATTGCCTTGCGGCGTGCGCGCGGGATCACTGAGCGGCTGCGGCGAGAGCGGCGCGGCCTGCGCGGTCGCGGCGAAGGCGGCGGCGCCCGCCGTCACCCCCAGTGCAAGTTTCAAAAAGTTTCGACGCTCCATGACATGTCCTCTAGGCTACCTGGCAAGTGATGCAGAGGGAGTGTCGCGGTCACGACATGAACCAAGGCTGAATCCTGTGTTCAGATTCAAGAATGAAGTGAGGTGGAGAATTCGTAGCTTGGATGGACCTCGCTACTTCGCAAACTCCTGCGCCAGCACCAGCGTCTCGCGCGAACGCTTGACGTCGGGCCAGTCGCGCTTGAAATCGGCGACGAGTTGCTTGAGCGCATCGCCCTTCAGCACCGCCGCAAGCTTGGCCTCGTCATCGAACTGATACATCGCCTGATGCAGCGAGGGATCGTCCAGGCTCCAGAACCGCCAGGCTTTACTCACGCCGAATGCCTTCACCGCGTCGGGCACATGTTCCGTCTCGTACCATTTGTCGAAAGCAGCGCGCTGGGCGGGATCGGAGACGGTGGCGCGGACGACGAAGAAAGCTGATGGCATCGGGTTTCCTCCTGTTGTTTGGCGCGAGCCTAGCCGGATACGCCGCCGCCGACAAAAAGACTTGGCGCGGGTGTCGGAACGGGCGCCCTTCGCTCGTCCTTTGTTTCGAACCAGGACACGGAGACAGCAAATGGCCGACCTCACCCTGACCACCTTCAATTGGGTTCCCGAACAACCGCGAGGATTCGTGCGCGACCTTCGCGTGCGCTGGGCGCTCGAAGAGGCCGCGCTGCCCTATCGCGTCGCGAGCGCCCCGTTCGACGATCGCGGCGCCGCACATTTCGCGCACCAGCCGTTCGGCCAGGTGCCGTGGCTGACCGACGGCGACCTCTCGATCTTCGAGACCGGCGCGATCCTGCTGCATCTCGGCGGGCTCAGTGCGAAGCTGATGCCGACCGATCCGCGCGGCCGCGCCGAGACGACGGAATGGGTGTTCGCGGCACTCAATTCGGTGGAGATGGCGAGCCTGCCCTGGGGAATGTCGAAATTCATGGGCCATCCCACCGACACGGCTGCGTGGAAATTCGTCGACGACTTCCTCAAGCTTCGGCTGAAGCATCTCGAGCCGGTGCTGGCCGGCCGCGAATGGCTGGCCGGCTCCTTTTCCGTCGCCGACATCCTGATGGCGGACGTGCTGCGCGTCATCGGTTGTTTCGACGGGCTGGCGGACAGTCCTGCCTGCCGCGCTTACGTCGCGCGTGCGACGGCCCGACCGGCTTTCGCCAAGGCCCACGCGGATCAAATGGCGCATTTCGCCGCAGCGGATAAGGCGCGCACCGGTGCGTAGGGCGGATTAGCGGAGCGTAATCCGCCAACGCCTTCATCCGGCGAGGTAGACGTTGGTGGGTTACGCTAGCGGACTGCGCTTCGCGCAGCCGCAAGCTAACCCACCCTACGGCACCGCGTCACACCAGCTTCAGCGGTGCATCAGCGACGACGCGCAGGTCGATGCTGGCGATCAACGCCGCCCGGCGTGCCTCCGCGGCGCCGATGGCGTCATCCGTTTGCCGCAGCGTGGAGACGTTCGAGCCGAGCGACACGATCCCGCCGAGCACCAACGCAATCGATCCGAGGGCTGCGGTCTGACCGAAGCCGAACACACCGAGGATCGTCACCAACAGCAGCGCCGCCCCGCCCCCGATCGCGATCTTGGACGCCAGGATGTACTTTCGGCACCGCTCGGCGATCTCGGCCAGCCGCTCGATGCGATCCTCGATGTCGGAGATTTCGTCGGTCGGATCGGATGCGGTCATTGGATTCGAAATTTTAAGGTGGCTCGATTGCAAATAGAACCTAGCAACGAAGGCTCACGTTCAGCCAGGTAGCTTACCTCCAACCGACTTGTAGAATTCCGCAAGTTGGTTCGCTAACAGTGAGGCCAATAAATCTTCCATCTGCGAGACGTCGATCCGATCTCCATCGCGAAAGGCTAAATCGGCCGCATCCAACGCGTCGAAATAGGGCTTTCGGTTGTCGACAATTTGATCCGGTATCGTCGGTGTGCCCGGCAGAAGCGCACCAGCACGAATTGAAAGGACGACATACGAGACAATCCGGGAGGTACGACCATTCCCGTCCGCGAACGGATGAATCCAATTCAGCCGCCACATGAGATAGGCGCCGAGATGGATCGGCGTGCTAGCCTCCCACCGATCATTGACGTAGTCGCACATGTCCTCAACGAGTTCGGGGACCAGATGTGCACCAACGGGCTCATGCTTGCTTCCCTCGATGGCAACGCCGCCGGGGCGATAGTTGCCAGCGTAAGAGCTGATGCCCGATAAAGCTTCTCGCTGCAAACCGAGGATGAGTGACGGACGGAGCTTGAATGAGCCTCGCTCAAGAGCCGTCTGTATCACGCCAATTGCTGCGTCGTACTGACGGAACCCGTTCCGAGCTTCGGCCGCAGCCTTTTCCTGAGGATCGGTAATCAACTCAGGTTCGAGCGCACGGCTATCGCGCCGTTCACGCTCTTCGCTTATCATTTTTTATCCTTGGCCAGCTTTTCGGCCTCACGATCCACCATTTCGCGCGTGATGAGCGAATTTTCGAAATGGGTATTGCCATACACGAAGCTCCGCCGCTGCTCCTCCCGATGTTCCGGGGATGGATTGGCCGTTTTGGCAGCTTCGATCAACTTCTTGAGTGCGTCGGTCATGACACCAATATAGACGAGTCCGTTCAGGGGCACCATGCGATTTTATACGTAGTGCCCCCGGTAGGTTCATCTCACAACGGCAAATTGTCGTGCTTCTTCGCGGGCGTTTCGACCTTCTTGTCCTTCAGCATCGCCAGCGCGCGGGCGATCCGCTTGCGCGTCGAGTGGGGCATGATGACGTCGTCGATATAGCCGCGCTCGGCGGCGATGAAGGGGGACAGGAAGCGGTCCTCGTATTCCTTGGTGCGGGCGGCGATCTTGTCGGGGTCGCCGATGTCACTGCGGAAGATGATCTCGACCGCGCCCTTGGCGCCCA
>NZ_AJQF01000399.1:0-24829 GCF_000261705.1 Bradyrhizobium genomosp. III
GTGGTCGAGACCACGAGCCGCATTCGCCTTGCGTTTGCCGCGGCATGTCCCGAGCCGACCTGATCCGCCGTTTGCCAGGCGCGCTGCTGCCGCTCGGTCCTTGACCGGCGGGGCGTCCGCCCCCCGTTCACCCACCCCATCCCTCAAGCGCGTTGCAAAGTACGGGTCGTCAGGCGGTGAAAAGCCGAAGGCAATCCTGTGCGCCTCGCCAGACAAGATGTGCGGCCGCATCAATCGGGCCCAAAAGCCGCCCTCTGACGAATAGGCCGGGCTAGCAGTTGACGGTGCTCAGACCGTGTAGCGGCACACGGTATATGCATGTATATGCATGTATATGCATGTATATGTAAAGAAATGCGACAGATGCGTTAATAGAATTGCAGAATCCTACATGTCGAACGCGATGCTCAAATCCAGCTGCGCCACCCCGAATTTACCGCCCCCCAACGCCTTTCCCGAAGACCCCGGGTCGCTGGCTGCCAAAGAGGTCGCGCGACTGAGCATTCTTGACGGCATGCGGGGAATTGCTGCCATCTGTGTCGCCGTTTTACATTTTTATGAACCCTTTCAGTTCGGTCCTCAGAACCGGATTCCTCACGGTTATCTCGCTGTAGATTTTTTCTTTTGCTTGTCAGGGTATGTAATGGCATTTGCCTACGACCCTTCTCGCGTAGAATTGTCACCCACAGAACTTATTAAAAGGCGTCTGATACGACTGCATCCGCTCGTCGTAATTGGCTCCTTGTTGGGCTTCGTTGTGGTTGTAATCGGACGATTCTATGCGCCTATGGCTGCTGCGTTATTCAATTTTAGTGTCACGGAGTTTTTTATTCTCCTCACCTGCAGCGTACTTCTGTTGCCGCACTTATTTGTCCACGATCCCAGCTTTCCTATTTTTCCTTTTGTCGCTCCCGCCTGGTCATTGCTTTGCGAGTATGTGGCGAGCCTAACGTTTGCTCTTTGTCTGCGCCAACTATCGCTTCGATGGTTGCTAGCGATGCTCGCCTTCGCCGCGGTTGCAACGGCATACACGTGCTACGATTTCGGAAGCCTAAACGGCGGTTTCGACCGCAGAACCTTCTGGATTGGCTTTGTACGGGTAGGTTTTTCATTTATCGCGGGCGTTGTTGCTTGCCGTATTGGCAGGCAACCGCTGTTGCCAGGGGCAGCATATTACCTTCCGCTTATCATGCTTGCGACCTTTTTTTGGCCCTTCCTTTGGAAGCCCTACGATTTCCTGATCGTCACAATCGTATATCCGCTCCTTGTTTGGCTGGGCGCTAATGCAATCGGGAGTCCGTCGATCAACCGTTTTAGCGAGTTTATCGGAGATCTTTCATATCCGCTTTATATGACCCACTACGTTCCACTCATGCTATTGTTCGGCGGAACTTCGGCAGGTTGGGTTGCGCAGATCCATGCAGCGCTAGCGGTACCAAGCATGACTCTAGTTGCAATCGCTTTTAGCTTTCTTGTTAAGCGATATATCGACGAACCGATCCGTGCCACTTTGCGTCACAGATCATTTGAGCACCTCAAAGGCTAATGCAGGCACTGCCGCAGGTATGCACGGATGTGCTTATCCTGTTCTGCTCTCAGAAGCGCTTTCGCCCCCTCTGGCCTTCCAGCTTCAGGGTAATTAGCTAGGTATGAGATGTGGGTAATTGAAAGAGCTAACTCAGGCAGACCACATGTTTCCCATTCACAATATCTTCCCGAAAGAGATGGCGATAATCGGCCGCACCCTGCTGAATTACGGCGAGCTTGAACTCGACCTGATGAATTGCATCCAGGTCGTCCGCCAATACGACATGAACTCCATCTTGAAGGCGTTTCAGGATTCGGGGAGAGAAGAGCCGCATTCAGATCGCGGACGCTCTGGGCCGCGTACCCGAGCAGACACACATGCGACCTAGACGGGACGTCAGCGTCTCAGTCGCATTCCCGCGAGCGCTCCGGCAAAAAGTACATTCAACTGGTGCCCGTGCAAATGCAGCCTACGCAGCGATCTTGTCTTCCTTGTCTGCGCCGCGCATGACGATCCTCAGGGCGTCGTTGGGCAGCGGGCGCTGCAGCGCCTTTGCCTCATCCCAGGGAGTGTGCATCCAGATGTCGCGCTCCTCCTCGGTGGTCAGGATCACGGGCATTGCTTTCGGATGGATCGGCTCGACGACCGCATTGGGTGACGTCGTCAGGAAGCCGTAGACAAGGTGGGGCCGGGGATCGGCTTCGACTTGGTGCCGCGGTCGCCTCTGAACTCGGTCCAGATGCCGCCGAAGCAGAACAGCGGCCGGCTCTCCTCGAGCGCGAACCAAACCACATCTTTCTTCTTCGTCTCGGGATTTGGCGGTACTGTCCAGAATCTTTCGCACTTTTGATCAGGCGACGGCTCCGGTTTCAGAGAGTTGTGGCTGATAGAGCGGTCGCATGTTCATGTAGCATTTGGTCGACCACGCCGTTCCGGCAATGTGCCGCAGCCGGGCCGCCGCCAAATTGAGACAGGATTGACCGTCGGGGAAGGCGCCGACGACACGGGTTCGTCGCCGGATCTCCTTCATGATGCGCTCGAGCGGATTGTTCGTTCGAATCTTCCGCCAATGGATGTCAGGAAAGGCATAGTAGGCGAGCGTCTCGTGAACCGCCTGCTCGACGAGATCAGCAGCTTTGGCCATACGGCTTGCCCGCAGATCCGCGATGACGGTCCTGGCTTTCTCGTCGGCCGCGGCGCGGCTCTCCTGGGCATGAATGGCCTTGAGCATGTGGCTCACCTCGTGGACCCGGGTCGACGGCACGTGGCTGAAGACATTGCGATAAAAATGCACCATGCAGCGTTGATAGCGGGCCTCCGGCAGATAATCCGCAACGCTTTCGACAAGACCTCGGCACGCATCGGAAACCACCAACTGCACGCCCCTGAGACCGCGATCGACGAGATGCCGCAGAAACGAGGACCAGCCGGATTTGTCCTCCTTGGCGCCCTCACAGATGCCGAGGATCTCCCGGAACCCCTCGGCATTGACCGCCGAGGCCACCAGCAGCGAGACGTTGCGAACCTCACCAGCCCAGCTGCGCTTCATCACGATGCCGTCGAGGTAGAGATACGGATGCTCGCCTTCGATCCTGCGATTCCGCCACGCCTCGATCTTGGTATAGATCTTCTTGTTCAGGTTCGACACTGTGCTCGGGCTGACCCGGGGGCCCCACAGCGCCTCCGTAATGTCTTCGACCCGCCGAACCGAAATCCCGGCCAGATACATCTCGATCAGCGCCTCCTCGACCGAGCTCTCCCGCCTCCGGTAGCGCTCGATAATCGCCGTCTCGAAGGTTTGCCGCCGTAGCTTCGGAACCTTCAGATTGACGTCGCCCGCCTTGGTCTGCAGCGTTCGCTCGTAGCTGCCCGCCCGCGTGTCCTGCCGGGCCGGGCTGCGCTCATAACGCCCAGCACCGCACAGCTGGTCCGCTTCGGCCTCCAGCATGGCGTTCAGTGTCTCTTCCACCGTCCCGCGGACCATCTCGCCCAGGTGATCTCGAATCCGGGCCTCATCAATTTGGATCACCTGACCCATGGCATTCCCATCGTTCATTCAAAGCTCCTTCATTCTAGAGGAAGCCGTCAATCCTGAAAGTGCGAAAGACACTGTACGTTACCGAATGCAAAGCAGTTTTGAGATGGCGTGCAATCTTTTGACAAACATTTACGGGGCAATGCAATGAGTTCGAAAAACATCAGAATTTCATCGACATCGGTGACCAGACAGGAATGGCGTGCTGTCGACGCAGTCGTTAACACCAAGGGCAGAGATGCAACATCGTTTCATGCCGAACCGAGTGCCGCAGTAGTTACCGAACGCAGATTAGCAAGTCTGGGGCCTTCACAAAAATTACCGTCTCAATCGAGCCGGCCAATGTGTCGACGCGACAAGCGATCCGCCGGCTGAATGATGAACTGGAGGGGCGAGTCTCACCTTCGGATACGTTCGCATCCAAAACTGCATCCTGATCCGCGCTCATGCTTGGCCCATGCACTTTGCATATGAGACAACGGCGTTCTCGAGCACGGAGTTGATGCAAGGGGACGTTCTGCGAAGGACGCTAGAGCTGGATGCTCTACTGGAGGCAGTTCATCCTCATTTTTTCCACCATCCGAAGAACTTATTCTTCATCGTGCTAACGCAAAGTTGCGACCTAGTACCTCGCGGGCCAGCGGGCGGATGCAAGGCACCGTACATTGCCATTGCACCGGTGCGCAGTCTCGAATTGGTCGTAGAACGACAGGTCGGTCAATTCCAGGCTCCTGCTGTGAAATCCGATCTCCCTATCGTTGGACTTCGGGCGAGAAATAAGATCTCGGAGTTTATGGGCCGGCTTTTGAATTACAACGAGCCTGGCTATTTCTTTCTGGATTCCGAGGGCACAGATCTCAGGTAGACTGCATAGCGTTTCTCAAACTTTCCATCGCTGTGAAGGCCGATCTCCACCTAGCAACCTGCGTTGCGGCGAAGATCTTGCAATTGACAGACACGTTTCAGGCAAAACTTGGTTGGCTAGTTGGCCAAATGTATTCGCCCGTCGGAACGCAGGATATGGATGCTGACAAAGCGACAAAAAATTGCGGACTCTCAGAAGAGCGTTGCTCTGTGGTTCGATGACTCAAAAATCAAAGCGGTTGAATCAAGGTTCGCCGAACTCCGTCAGTTGGATCCCAATAAGAGTATGTCAGAGGCTGAAATTGCGGCGATGATCCGCGCCGTCCCATCCGTCCGAAAAGAGGTGATGACCCGAGCGACGGAAATCATCAAAGATACGCTTGGCGAGAACCAACAGGGAGCGGCTCGACGCTTAAGTTCAAGATTAGCGAGCGACGCTGCGCTAAAGAAGCTTTTGCGGTAGATGTCACATGTCGCGGTGACGTGACAGTCGAGCGAGCAACCAGTAGCTGGATTTCGCCGCGCAGGGCATGATCACGATCACGGATTGGTCACCTCACGCTTCGTTCGGCTCCTAGGACGCAAAGCGTCTGTGGACCCATCACGACTACTGACTTCGTAAAGTCACATAGGCGACCGACCTAGAATACTGAACCTTGTGCGCTGGTGCTGATGGCGATGACATCGCCACGGCGGCAGATCTTCGCGACGGCGGCGATGTCGCCGTCCGAAGCTCCACCCTGAAAGAGTATTTGCGCAGAAGATCGACAATAGGCCGACGGCTCAGGAGCGGCTTTGGGCGCGGCCGGAGCAGGCGCCTGACCATAAGCCGAATCCACGAGGGCCATGCAAAGCGCCGCAGGCCAATGTCTCAGCATGATCTCCGTACCTACTTCTTCGTGCCGTAGGGGCTTTGGTTCGTCGGAGCCAGTGAGATTCCTTCCTCAGATGCTTTGTTGTAGATCGCGTTTTCGGTTCGGCCCAACTTCAGGCCGATCACTCGCGTCGGTGTGTTGCCCTTCACAAGTTGTTTGAGTTGGCTCACTTCGCCTGACGTCGACTGCTTGCCGCTATTCCGGGTCGACTTCGCCATTGCGCGCTTCCTCTTATTGGTGGGTGCCGTAACGGTTCCCGGTGTTTGAATTCACATAGGTCCCGCCGCGGTGCAACGATCCCGAGCCGCCTGAAAAGCTGCCGCCGTGGCTTGAGGTGTGGTGTCCGCCGCCATAGCTGACACGGCCCCCGTGACCTCCTCCGCGAGCATCGGCCGGTCCAATTATTCCGATTGCCAAAAAAAGCCCGGCAACGAGCGTTGCTGCCCTCATATTGTTCCCCCTCAAAAACGTCTCTTGTAAATTCGCTCCTCTATCCAACTGCAACCGATGCGGGAGCGCAAGCCGTAGTGCACCGATGACACTTTCTCCACTGGTGTGTGGATGTGAGACTTTGGACCTAGGGAAAAATACGGGTAAGGGGCGACCTTAAAGGTGCAGACCGATGATAAACCGGATGGCAAAGAAGGCGCCCCCGGCGACCACGGCAGTGGCGCTAATCGCGAACACTACTCTCCAACCCTCGTCCATTGTGCCTCGCGATAAAACGACCCCCGCGGGGGCAACGCGGAGGCCGCTGTTGGGGCGCTCCAAGGCAGGGGGTCCTGAAGCGATACGGCAACGTGCACGCGGTCGGAGGGGTTCCTATGAAGGGCAGATCCTCAAAACGCGGTGGATTTCCGCATCAGCTTCAGGAATATCTCGATGAGGTCTCACTGCGAGGAGCGAACATCTCCGCCGCCGAGTTGGGCCACCACCCAATCCGCAAAAGCTCGTACCGACGATCTTTGTCGGCTTGCGCGCGGGTAGATCAAGCGGTGACCGACGTAGCGGATATCGTTGGCGCGTCCGGCCAATGGAGCGACCAAGCGCCCGCACGCCAGTTCGCGTTCGGCCAGAAGCGTTGATTCCAAGGCCACGCCCAATCCCTCTGCAGCCGTCGCGATCGCAAGAAAGCTTCGGTCGAATCTCATGCCGTGAAGCGCAGGTGCTTCTAACCCATTCGCGGTGAACCATTGATGCCACTGCACCCGCTTCACGTCGGAGCGGATGAGCGTCTGATCGAGGAGATCGGCAGGCTTCCTGATCGATTTTGCGAGCGAGGGCGAGCAGAGCGGCGTGACCGTCTCCTCCGGCAGAGGGACAATTTCGACGCCCTCCGCGCGTGGCGGACCGTAGACGATGTCGATATCGAAATCATCGTTGCTGAAGCGCGCATAGTCCGTGCTTGCAGCCAGCCGAACCTCGAGCTTCGGGTAAGCAGCGAGAAACTGTGCAAGCCGTGGTGCCAGCCATTGCGCAGCAAAGCTGGGCGCGGAATGGACGCGCACCAATTGTGGTCCGCGCGCGGCAACTTCCTCTAGGCCACGGCGGAGCTGATCGAATGCCGCTCCCGTGTGACGCATCAGGTTCTCGCCGGCCGGCGTAAGTCGCACGGATCGTGCGCTGCGCTCGAACAAAGCGGTCCGAAGGGTGCCCTCCAGCTTGCGGATGGCATGACTAACGGCACTCGGTGTCAGGTGAAGCTCATTCGCCGCATCGCGAAACGATCCGGTGCGGGCAGCCGCTTCAAAGGCACGAATTGCCGATATGGGGATATTCGACAGCATCCCATAAGTGAACCAGATTCATCGATCCGTGACAACTGCGCGTTTGTCCGTTGGCGGTCGGCGGGTCATTCCTAAGCGCCAAGGAAGAACAATTTGCGGGAGGAACTGATGCTGCTCAGCGGTAAGACGGCCATCATTTCGGGCGCGGCCTCGCCGCGCGGGATCGGGCTTGCCACCGCCCGGCGGTTCGCCGCCGAGGGCGCTCGGGTCGCCATTCTGGATATTGACGCCGGCGCTGCGACGGATGCTGCGGCATCGCTCGGAAATTCCCATATCGGACTAGGGTGCGACGTCGCCGACAAATCGTCCTGCGAACAGGCGGTCGCCCGCGTGATCGAATCCTTTGGCGGCACCGATGTTTTGATCAACAATGCCGGCATCACCCAGCCGGTGAAGTTCCTGGAGATCTCGGCAGCCGATTGGGATCGCATTCAGGACGTCAATCTCAAGGGCATCCTGTTTCTCTCCCAGGCGGTGATCCCGCATATGCGCGGACGGAAAGCCGGATCGATTGCATGCATGTCGTCGGTCTCGGCCCAGCGCGGTGGTGGAATTTTTGGCGGCCCGCACTATTCGGCCGCGAAGGCCGGCGTACTTGGTCTCGCCAAGGCGATGGCCCGAGAGTTCGGCCCGGACGGCATTCGCGTCAATTGCGTCACGCCCGGCCTGATCGGCACCGATATCACCGCGGGCAAGCTGACCGACGAGATGAGGGCGAAGATCCTGGAAGGCATTCCGCTCAATCGTCTCGGTACGGCCGAAGACGTCGCCGGTATCTACACCTTCCTGGCCTCGGATCTCTCCGCCTACGTAACCGGCGCCGTGATCGACGTGAACGGCGGCATGCTCATCCACTGAGCCAGCGAGACAAGGGTCAGATCGATGGAAACCTCGACCAACGCGCTTACGAACACGCCCAAGCTGACGGACCGCGCCCACAATATTCGCCGCAATGCCCTGCGCATGGGCGAAGTTCAGGGCCAAGGCTATATCGCACAGGCGCTCGACATCTCTGACGTTCTCGCCGTCGCCTATTTCCATGCGATGCGCTACAGACCCGAAGATCCGTCCTGGGAGGAGCGAGACCGCTTTCTGCTCTCCAACGGGCATTATGCCATCGCGCTCTACGCGGCCTTGATCGAGGCGGGGATCGTCCCCGAGGAAGAACTCGAAACCTATGGCAGCGACGAGAGCCGCCTGCCGATGTCGGGCATGGCCTCCTACACACCGGGAATGGAAATGTCGGGCGGCTCGCTCGGGCTCGGACTCAGCATCGCCGTCGGCATGGGCCTGGGACTCAAACGCAAGAAATCCGGAGCGCGGGTATACACCTTATTTTCCGATGGCGAGCTTGACGAAGGCTCGGTCTGGGAGGCGATCCAGTCGGCAGGCCACTACAAGCTCGACAATCTGATCGGCATCGTCGACGTCAACAATCAGCAGGCGGACGGTCCTTCCACGCAGGTCATGGCGTTCGAGCCGCTGGTCGAGAAGCTTCAGGCCTTCGGCTGGTTCGTGCAGCGCGTCAACGGCAACGATCTCAATGCCGTGGTCGCCGCCTTCGACGCGGCCAAGTCCCATCCCGAACTCAAGCCGCGGATCATCGTCGCCGACACGCTGATGGGGAAGGGTGTTCCCTTCCTCGAGCAGCGCGAGAAGAGCCATTTCATCCGCGTCGAGCCGCACGAATGGCAGCTCGCGCTTGCCGCGCTGGAAGCCGGGAGGCAGGCATGAAGACCGTCAGATCAGCACCGCAGCCGGGCAAGCCGCGCCTGACCACCTCAGCGATGATCGCATCGATCGCAGCCGAGGGGCAGAAGACCAGACCGGGGCCGTTCGGACACGCGCTCGTCGAACTCGCGCGCCACCGCCCTGAGGTGGTCGGCATGACGGCCGATCTCGGCAAATACACCGACATGTACATCTTCGCAAAGGAGTTCCCGGACCGCTATTACCAGATGGGCATGGCCGAGCAGCTTCTGTTCGGCGCCGCCTCCGGCCTCGCTGCCGAAGGCTTCATGCCTTTCGCGACCACTTACGCGGTGTTCGCGTCTCGGCGGGCTTACGATTTCATTCACCAGACGATTGCGGAGGAAGACCGCAACGTGAAGATCGTTTGTGCTTTGCCCGGCCTGACCTCGGGCTACGGCCCGAGTCACCAGGCCGCAGAGGATCTCGCGCTATTTCGTGCCATGCCAAATATGACGGTCATCGATCCCTGCGATGCCCACGAGATCGAGCAGTTGGTGCCTGCCATCGCGGCGCATCAGGGGCCAGTCTACACCCGCCTGCTGCGCGGCCAGGTGCCGGTCGTTCTGGACGAGTACGACTACAAATTCGAGCTCGGCAAGGCCAAGCTGATCCGCGACGGGAAGGACGCCCTGGTCATCTCATCCGGCATTATGACCATGCGCGCGCTCGAAGCCGTACAGACCTTGAAAGACGACAGCATCGATATTGCGGTGCTGCATGTTCCAACCATCAAGCCGCTCGATACCGAGACGATCTTGCGTGAAGCCGGCAAGTCGGGCCGCCTGGTCGTCGTTGCCGAAAACCACACAACGATTGGCGGTCTCGGCGAGGCGGCTGCCGCGCTTCTGATGCGTTCCGGCGTCCATCCGCCCTTCCGCCAGATCGCATTGCCGGACGAGTTTCTTGACGCCGGCGCACTTCCGACCCTGCACGACCGCTACGGGATTTCCACCGCAGAGGTCGCACGGCAGATCAAGCGGTGGCTTTAGTGTACCGGCGCTAAGCGCCAACTTAGCCAAGCCCAGGTGAGGAGCTACGCCCGTCGCATGTTGCGGCGGCGAGTGATTGCTCCTGCCCAAATGCCGGTGGTCGAGAGCCGGCAAGCGAAGAACCCGGAAAGCTGCACGTCAGCCTGCGCTGATGCAACGGGCAGCAACGTCAATGAAGGACCAGGAGGAAAACATGACTGCATCGAAGCCCGGAAGCATCAGTCGCCGTTCGCTGTTGATGGCCGCCACCACCGTTCCTCTCTGCGGGATTCTCACCCGCCCGGCGTCTGCCGCCGAGTTCGTCTACAAGTTCGCGACCGGACAGGACCCAACGCATCCGGTGAATATCCGGGCGCAAGAGGCGATCGACCGTATCCGCGAAGCGACGAGCGGTCGGCTGGAGATCAGGCTATTTCCGGCCAACCAGCTCGGCTCCGACACCGAGCTTTTGACCCAAGTTCGCAGCGGCGGCGTCGAGTTCTTCAACCAATCGTCCTCGATTCTTGCCACCCTCGTACCTAGCGCAGGCATTGTGAACACCGGCTTCGCATTCGCCGACTACGACAGCGTATGGAAGGCGATGGACGGCGACCTCGGCACTTACATCCGGGCGCAAATCGCCAAGACGCCAATCATGGCGGTTTCGAAGGCCTGGGACAACGGCTTTCGTCAGGTGACCTCGTCGGGCCGCGAGGTCCGGACGCCGGATGATCTGAAGAATTTCCAGATCCGCGTTCCGCCCGCGCCGCTGCTCACCTCGCTCTTCAAGGCGCTCGGCGCCGGGCCGACGCCGATCAACTTCAACGAGGTCTATTCCGCGTTGCAGACCAAGGTCGTCGACGGCCAGGAGAATCCGTTGCCGATCATCGCGACCGCGCGTCTTTACGAAGTGCAGAGCACGTGTAGCCTCACCGGGCACGTCTGGGATGGCTACTGGATTCTGGGCAACAAGCGCGCCTTCGAGCGCCTGCCCAAGGATGTGCAGGAGATCGTGACGCGCGAGCTCGATCGCTCCGCGGTCGATCAGCGGGCAGACATCGCAAAGCTCAGCCAGTCCCTGCGCGCCGATCTGTCGACCAAAGGTCTCAAGTTCATCGACGTCGATCGTGCCGCTTTCCGCCAGGCGCTGTCTAAGACCAGCTTTTACGCCGACTGGAAGGGCAAGTTTGGCGAGGAGGCATGGTCTCACCTTGAAAAAGCCGCGGGCCAGCTATCATGACCAGCGTGAGCCATACGCCGCATGTGGATACCGGGCTCGCGGCCGGCAGATCTCAAGCGAATTCGCGCCGATGGGTGGTGACAGCGAACATGGTGCTTGGCCACGCTGTCGCAGTCCCGGCGGCCTTGCTCGTGCTGGCGGAGATCGTGGTGCTGTCCGCGGGCATCGTGGGCAGATACGTATTCCGCTCGCCGATCGTCTGGTCCGACGAGCTTGCCGGCATTCTCTTCCTCTGGCTCGCCATGCTCGGGTCTGTGATTGCGTTCCAGCGCGGCGAGCACATGCGGATGACCGCCATCGTCGGCGTGCTCAGTGCGGAGCTCCGCGCGTTCCTGGATGTCATAGCGGCCGCGGCGTCGCTGGCATTTCTCGTGCTCGTCGTTTGGCCGGCCTATGAATTCGCCGCCGACGAGGCCTTCGTCACCACTCCGGCGCTCGAGATCGTCAACACCTGGCGTGCGGCAGCGCTGCCGATCGGCATCGGGCTGATGCTGATCGCAGCCGTCCTCCGGCTCATCCGCATCGCGAGCCTGCGCAGCTTGCTGGCCTCCCTGGCGATCGTCGCAGGCATCATCGGAACGTTCATTCTGCTGGCGCCGGTCTTGAAGGCACTTGGCAATCTGAATCTTCTGATCTTCTTCGTTTTCGTGGTCGGCGCGATGGTCTTTGCGGCCGTGCCGATCGCGTTTGCATTTGGCCTCGCCACGGTCGGCTATCTCGCCCTGACAACCAGCACGCCCGACGTCGTGATGATCGGACGAATGGACGAGGGCATGAGCCACTTGATCCTGCTTGCCGTGCCTCTCTTCGTCTTTCTCGGCCTTCTGATCGAGATGACGGGCATGGCGCGCGCCATGGTCAGCTTCCTGGCAAGCCTTTTGGGCCACGTGCGTGGCGGACTGCACTACGTGCTGGTCGGGGCGATGTATCTGGTCTCAGGCATCTCCGGCTCCAAGGCGGCGGACATGGCTGCGGTGGCTCCAGTGCTGTTTCCCGAGATGCGGCAGCGTGGGGCCAAGCCCGGCGATCTCGTTGCGCTCCTGGCCGCGACGGGGGCGCAGACCGAGACGATTCCCCCGTCACTCGTTCTGATCACGATCGGCTCGGTGACCGGTGTGTCGATCTCGGCGCTGTTCACCGGCGGGTTGCTTCCGGGCGTGGTGCTCGCGATCATGCTCGCGGCCGTGGTGTGGTGGCGATACCGCCGCGAGGACCTGTCTCACGTCAAACGGGCGACGGGGCGGCAGATTGGCCGCGCCTTTGTGATCGCGATACCGGCCATCGCGCTGCCATTCGTGATCCGGACCGCCGTCGTCGAAGGCGTTGCGACGGCAACGGAGGTCTCGACCATCGGGATCCTGTACTCGGCCTGTGCGGGACTCTTCATCTATCGGCAGTTCGACTGGCGCCGCATCTATCCGATGCTGGTCGAGACGGCTTCGCTGTCGGGGGCGATCCTGCTCATCATCGGCGCGGCGACGGGCATGGCCTGGGCGCTGACCCAGTCGGGATTTTCTGCCTCTCTTGCAAAGTTCATGACCAGCCTTCCCGGCGGAGTACCTGTCTTCCTTGCCGTGACGATCGTGACCTTCGTGATCCTGGGCAGCGTTCTGGAAGGGATCCCGGCCATCGTCTTGTTCGGCCCGCTCCTGTTCCCGATCGCGCGGCAGGTCGGGGTGCACGATGTCCACTACGCGATGGTGGTCGTTCTCGCGATGGGCATCGGCCTGTTCGCGCCACCGTTCGGCGTCGGCTACTACGCGGCTTGCGCCATCGGCCGCATCAACCCGGACGAGGGCATGAAGCCGATCGTGGGCTACATGATCGCGCTTTTGATCGGCACGCTGATCGTCGCGGCCGTGCCCTGGCTATCGATCGGCTTCCTTTGACGCATCTGCGGGACGCCTTGCGGGACAAAACCGCGAGGCACCTCGTCAGGCGAACTTCGGCAGATGCAGCGGCAGGCCCTCGCAGGGCATATCGATCTCTTCGACTTGCCCCTTGCCGACTTCAGTCACGCGTAGCTTCTTGCCCTCGAGCGTGAAGGCACAATTCGTCGGCTGCGGCCCATCCAGGATCAGCCGGTCGACGACTTCACCCCGTCGGTCCAGCACCCTGACGTTCTTCTGGTTGTAGACCGTGCAATAGAGGCGGCCATCCGTGCCGAAGGCCATCCCGTCCGGACCTTTGAAATCGGGATTGGCATTCGGTTGCAGGACGTTGCCGAAGACCTCGCGTCTAGGCGAGGCTTCGCCGAGCACGTCATATCGGTAGATCTCGCCGGTGAAGGACGCGTTGGCATAGAGGTGATTGTCGGAGCCGAAAGCAATGCCGTTGGTGAAGCGGATCTTCCGATCGAGCACGCGTAGCACCTTCATGGCCGCCGGATCGATCTCATACACACGGCCGTCCCAATCAAGGTCCATATAGCCGTCGACGAAGGCCTGGCCGTTGATGAAATCTTCGGCCGCCATGCCGGAGTCGGTCAGGTAGAGCAGTCCGTTCGGGCCGAAGCAAAGATCGTTCGGAAATAGAAAGCGGTCCGTACCTTCGCCCTGCATGCGCCGGATCTCGTTTCCGCCGTCGTCGATGCAGATCAGCGCCCGGAGGCCTGCTTCCGCGATCCAGATCCGGCCGTGGCCATCAGTCGTCAACCCGTTCGGACGCCCGCCAGTCGTCCGGATCACCCTGCGATTGCCGCGAGAGTCAAGCCGTGTGATGCAAAGGGTCGACGCGGACATTTCGGTCACATACATCGATCCATCGGGCAGGCACACCGGCCCCTCCGGAGCTCCAATTCCGGTGGCAAACAGTCTCGACGCCATTTTTTCCTCCCGTTCTCCAGATTGCCGGCGCTCGTTACGAGATGACCAGGCCGCTGGCCGGATCGATCAGCACCACGCGATTGAGGTCGATGGCGAGGTTGATCCGCTCGCCATGGCTGCTGACGTCATGAGCCTGCAACTCCGCGACCGCATCGACGCCGCCGATCTTGATGGTGGTGAATGTACGGGTCCCCGTCGGCTGAATGAGGTCGACGACGGCCGAATAGGAGACCACCCCGTCGCGCGGAGGTCCGCCGCCAGCCCGGCTGAAGTGCTGGGGTCGAATGCCCACCAGAACTTCTTGGCCATCCGCACCTGTCCGCAATTTGGCTCTTGCATTCGGAAGCGTCAGCGCACCGCCGGACTGAAACACAACTGCGGCGCAGCCGCCGCTTGTCTTGAGGGTCGCCGGGACGAGGTTGATCGACGGAGACCCGAGGAAGCCGGCCACAAAGCCCGTACGAGGCTGCTCGAACAGTTCAAGCGGAGCCCCCTGCGGAAACACCTTCATCCTGAAGCCGTCGGAACGTGATCCATCCGCTTCGCTAATCATGGCGGAATGGCTGAAGGAAGCCGGCCTGCCGGATGGCGTCTTCAACGTGGTGCAGGGTGATAAGGAAGCCGTCGACGCGCTACTGCATCATCCGAACGTCTCGGCGGTCAGCTTCGTAGGGTCCACGCCCATTGCGCAGTACATCTATTCGACCGCCGCGAATACCGGAAAACGCTGTCAGGCTCTCGGCGGCGCCAAGAACCACATGATCGTGATGCCCGATGCCGACATGGATCAGGCGGTTGATGCACTGATGGGTGCCGCTTACGGCTCCGCCGGCGAACGCTGCATGGCGATTTCTGTTGCCGTACCGGTCGGCGAGGGGACCGCGGACAAGCTGATCTCAGCCTTGGAGCCGAAGGTTCGAGGCCTGAAGGTCGGGCCGGGTACCGATCCCGAGGCCGAGATGGGTCCTATCGTCACGAAGCAGCATCTGGACAAGGTCCCAAGCTACATCGATGCGGGCGTTGCGGACGGCGCGAAGTTGCTCGTCGACGGACGCAAATTCAAAATGCAGGGCTACGAAGACGGCTTCTTCCTGGGCGGGACTTTGTTCGATCACGTCAAGCCGAGCATGAAGATCTACAAGGAGGAGATCTTCGGGCCAGTGCTCTCGGTCGTGCGAGCACCGGATTATGCGACGGCCGCGCGGCTGATCAATGAGCACGAGTTCGGCAACGGGACATCGATCTTCACACGTGACGGCGATGCTGCTCGTGAATTTGCTCACCAGATCAAGGTCGGCATGGTCGGCATCAACGTTCCGATTCCGGTGCCGATGGCCTTCCACTCCTTCGGTGGATGGAAAGCGTCGATCTTCGGCGATCATCACATGCATGGACCGGAAGGCGTCCGCTTCAACACGCGAATGAAGACAGTGACAAGCCGCTGGCCAACCGGAATACGGGCCGGTGCCGAATTCGTCATGCCGACCATGTCATGACGGCTGCCGGATACTGCTTTTGTCTGTTCTCCCAGACTGCGAGGGCCATCGGCCCTCGTTCTTTTCATAGGTCATTCTAACGGCCTCTGTCTTAGAGAAATGCTCGAGCATGCCGCAGACAGTTGTGTTCGGCCGTAGCTCGAATGGCGGGTTTTGGCGCCCAAGAAACTTAAAAATGCTTTATCTTTCATTTGGGATTGACTGACACTCTCTCCGTCATTGGCGCGATTTTGTACGCCTCCGCATTTCGACTGAGGTCGACCGCGGGCGCCGAAAAAGTTGGGGTGCGGCCACGCATACTCGGGCCACAGCGACATACGCCTTGCGGCGGCCGATCTTGTCCGAAAGACTGACGAACACGACATACAGAGGCACGGTGATGATAGTGGCGCCGATAAGCATGTAGTTCGCCGTCAGATTCTCGACGCGGAGCACTTTGGCCAACAAGAAGAGCGAATAGAATTGACCTGTGTACCGGATCACGGCCTGCGCTGGCGCGAATTCAATTCAGTATTGGTCAAGCCGGTCTAACATTTCGCGCACACGAAAAGCGAGTTTTGCCTGAGAGATCGGCTTCTCTAATAGCTCGACGCCCTCATCAAGGCGCCCTTGGTGGACCACGGCATTTCGCGAGTAACCTGTCATGTACAGGATCTTGATGCCTGGGCGGATCTGCTGTGCGCGCCGGCCCATCTCCCGTCCATTGATTCCCGGCATGACGACATCCGTCAGCACAAGATCAACCTTCGGCTCTTCCTGCAGAAGGATGGTCAAGGCAGCCTGGGCGCTGGATGCCACAACCACGCGATAATTTAAATCTCGCAGAAGCTCAGAAACATATGCACGCAGGTCCGTATCATCTTCGACGACGAGTATCGTCTCCAGTTTCTCACCTTCCGGGCGAAACTCGTCTGCATTACCCTCGGCGGGTCGAGCATCTCCATGGTAGCGGGGGAAATACATTCTGATGCTGGTACCTTGGCCGACTTCGCTGTAGATCTTCACGTGCCCACCCGACTGCTTTACGAAACCATAGACTTGGCTAAGTCCGAGGCCTGTCCCTTGCCCGAGCTCTTTCGTGGTAAAAAAAGGCTCGAAAGCATGATTGAGGACGTCCGCGGTCATCCCGGTCCCAGTGTCTGTTACGCAAACGATGACATAATGGCCCGGGGAGAGCTCAGGATTCACTCGGCAATAGTCCTCGTCAGCTAATACGTTCATAGCCTCGACCGTGAGTTTGCCGCCATCCGGCATCGCGTCGCGTGCGTTGATACCGAGATTGATAATGGCAGACTCGAGGTGGTTGGTATCAGCCTCGATCGACCAGAGACCCGCACTTCCGACGGTTTGAACTTCGATGCGTTCACCGAGGGTACGTTGCAGAAACTCCTGCAATCCATTCAGAAAAATATTCAGATTGATAGGCTGCGGATCCAGCGCTTGCCGACGGGAGAATGCGAGCAGGCGGCTAGTCAGTGCTGCGGCACGCTGCGCGCCCCGCTTGGCATTGGCGAGTGCCCGCTGAAGATTCGTGCTGTTAGTCAGGCCGCGGCTGTTCCGCTCCGCGGTCTCAAGGTTGCCAAGCACGATCATCAGGAGATTATTGAAGTCGTGCGCGATCCCGCCGCTGAGCTGGCCTACCGCTTCGAGCTTCTGAGAGGCGGCTAACTGCTGCTGAGTGCGCTGGAGTTCGTCCTGGGCCTGCTTTCGCTCGGTTACGTCACGCGTTACTTTTGCAAACCCAACCAATTCGCCGGCCTCGTCGGTGATGCGATCGATGACAACTGACGCCCAAAAGCGACTGCTGTCCTTTCGCACTCGCCAACCTTCAGCCTCGAAGCGTCCCAATTTGGCCGCTTCGGCGAGCGCCCGTTTCGGTACGCCAGTTTGAATATCTTCAGGCGTGTAGAAGCGACTGAAGTGCTGACCGATAATTTCATCCGGATCGTAGCCTTTGATGCGCTGTGCACCCGGATTCCAGGTGGTTATATTGCCGGCAGGATCCAGCTGAAAAATCGCATAATCGACAACAGCCTCGATCAATCGACGGTATCGTCGCTCGCTCTCCAGCAGATCGTTGTGGGCCTGCTGACGTTCTGTGATGTCGCGCGTGACCTTTGCAAAGCCGATCACCTGACCTTGCTCGTCGCGGATCGCATCCACGACGACTAACGCCCAAAAGCGGGTCCCGTCTTTGCGGACGCGCCACCCTTCGGAACTGAACCGGCCGGTCTCTGCCGCAATTTTCAACGCTGTTTGGGGAAGCTCTTTCGCGCGATCCTCGGGCGGATAAAACAATGAGAAGGACTTGCCGATGATCTCGTCCGCTGAGTAGCCCTTCAATCGCTCGGCACCGGAGTTCCAACTGCGCACGGTGCCATCTACATCGATCATGTAGATGGCGTAGTCCACGATGGAGTCGATGAGCAGTTGAAGCGGCCGCGCGTCGGCGACCCCGTCGAGCTTTGTTTGCAGTGTTTTCAACGCGTGGAGCGCTCCCAAACAGGTTCAACGTATTTGGATGCGGGATTGTTCCGTACACCGTGGCATTGTGCCCCTGTCGCCGTGGCCGGCCGAGCAATGCTTAAGACCACAGGATCGCAAGTGGTGAGTATCGCCGTCGAGGCTCCGGCTTGGCCGGGGAACCCTGCCCGGGAGCAGAAGTTTCCATAAATCAAAGGCGGCTCCGCCTGCGGCGAAACGGGGGTTGATATGGATGAGGAAAAGCGGTTGCTCGACGGCTGTGAGCTCCCGAGGATTTCCACCGGAAATTTTGGTCTAGATGACATTCTCGGAGGCGGCTTTGATCCCGAGAGAATGTATCTGTTTGAAGGCCAACCCGGTTCAGGCAAGACAACCCTCGCTCTGGAATTTTTGCTGGAAGGAGTTCGCGTCGGCGAACCGACCCTCTACATCACGCTATCGGAGACTGAGCAAGAATTGCGTCTGGTCGCAAAGCGTCATGGGTGGTCGCTCAACGGCATTACAATCTTTGAATTGATCCCGCCTGAGACCACGCTGGATCCGAGCCAGGAACTCACGGTGCTGCATCCGGCCGAGATGGAGCTTAGCGAAACCACGCAGATGATCTTTGACCGGGTCGAGGCACTGGCGCCGGCGCGAATTGTACTCGATAGCCTGTCGGAGCTTCGCCTGCTGGCACAAAGCCCCCTTAGATACCGCCGTCAGATCCTCGCGTTGAAACACTTCTTTTCAGGTCGCAAGTCCACTGTGGTTTTGCTTGATGACCTTTCATCACAGCAGAACGATCTGCAATTGCATTCGATCGCCCATGGCGTTGTGCTTCTTGAACAGTTGGCAATCGATTACGGCGCGCAGCGGCGACGCCTTCGTGTCGTGAAGATGCGTGGTATCGAATTCAAGGGGGGATTTCACGACTTCACCATCCGGCATGGTGGTCTCATGGTTTACCCCCGACTTGTCGCAGCAGAACATCATAAGGAATTCGACAGCGACGTCGTCTTGAGCGGCAATCCGGAACTGGACACTCTTCTGGGCGGTGGCCTTGAGCGCGGAACGAATGTGCTCCTCATCGGTGCAGCGGGCGTTGGAAAATCATCGCTGGCGCTTACCTATGCGATCGCAGCCGCAGCCCGAAACGAACGCTCCGTGATTTTTGCCTTCGACGAAGGACGCGGCACTGTGAGTGCGCGAGCGAAGACGTTGGGACTTCCACTTCAAGACGGGCTCGATAAAGGCTTGATCGATTTTCAGCAAATCGACCCTGCTGAAATGGCGCCAGGCGAGTTTGCCGACGCGGTGCGGAGCAGCGTAGAACGTGCTGACGCGCGGGTAGTGATAATCGACAGCCTCAATGGCTATCTCAATGCGATGCCGGATGAGCGCTTTTTGATTCTTCAGATGCACGAGCTGCTGAGCTATCTCAGTCATCGCGGCGCCCTGACCATCCTCGTGCTGGCTCAGCATGGCCTCGTCGGACCGATGGATACGCCGCTGGACATTAGTTATCTCGCCGATGGCGTGCTGATGCTGCGTTATTTCGAGTTTGATGGCAGCGTGCGGCGCGCACTGTCCGTCGTGAAAAAGCGAAGCGGCAATCACGAACATACGATCCGAGAATTCAAACTGAGCCACCAAGGCATCACCGTCGGACCCCCGCTAAAGGGTTTCAGTGGCATTTTCGGCGGTACGCCGGTGTACAAGGGGGAGGAGGCACCTTTGATGCCTCGGGACACCGATGGTCCGGCCTGAAACGCCAAAAGGCGTGGTTTTGGTCCTGATGCCCATTGGACGGGACGCGGCAACTGTTGCCAAGTTGATCGAAAGGGCAGGCTTACGTCCCGTGGTCTGCAACACGCTTCAGGAAGTGATAGAGAATCTCGAGTGGGTCATCGAAGTCGTGGTTGTGGCGGAGGAGGCGCTCTACGGCAATAATGCCCGCGTTCTGGAGGACTGGGTGGGCCGTCAGCCACCGTGGTCCGATCAACCCTTTGTCGTACTGACCAACCGCAATGAAGGTGGCAAGTTTGCCGCGTTCAGGCGGGAGTTGGTCATTCGCCTGCGTAACGTGGGCTTTCTCGAGCGCCCCTTGCAGGCCATCACGCTTCAGGCCACGGTACTTTCCGCAGAGCGCGCTCGAAGACGACAGTATCAAACTCGTGCGTACCTTGAGGCGCAGCGCGGCGCCTCTGCCGAACTGGAGCGTTTGGTTGCGGAGAGAACGGCTGACCTTGAGCGGGCGAACAGTCAACTCCGGGAAGAAATTGCGGGTCGCGAGCGGGCCCAGGCAGCGTTGCTGCAGGCACAGAAAATCGAGGCGTTGGGCCAACTTGTCGGCGGGGTCGCGCACGATTTCAATAACCTGCTTATGGCTGTCATCGGCAACCTCGACCTGCTTTCGAAAAAACTAGGTGAAGATGCTCGACTTCACAGGCTCCTGGATGGCGCCATGGAGGGCGCCCGCCGTGGCGCCACTCTAACACAAAGGCTACTCGCTTTTGCGCGCAAGCAGGAACTGAAGGCGCAAGCTACAGACGTCCGAAGTCTTGTGGAAGACATGATAGGCCTCATAGATCGTTCGGTGGGTCCGATGGTTCGGATCGAGCTTCACGCCGAAGACAATATGCCGGTCGTCGACGTCGACCCGAACCAGCTCGAAATGGCTCTGCTCAATCTCGCCGTGAATGCCCGGGACGCTATGATTACTGGCGGCGTCCTCACGATCGGGCTGTCCGAGCAAATTGTCGACATCGACGATCAGCTTGGTGTCCAACCAGGCCGATACGTGGTGCTCTCGGTGCGAGATACTGGAGAAGGAATGGACGCACAAACGCTGGCCCGGGCCGTAGAACCTTTCTTCTCAACGAAGGGAGTCGGCAAGGGCACGGGTTTGGGTTTGTCCATGGTGTTCGGCCTGGCGCAACAATCCGGAGGTGCCCTGCGGCTCGAAAGCACCCCCTCAAGCGGGACAACCGCCAGACTTTGGCTTCCCGTTGCCAGTGAAACGTCGCCGCCTTCCGGACGCGCGCCGAACATCGTTACCCAAGCCTCGGCGCCAGCGAAGATTCTTTTTGTAGACGACGATCTTCTGATCGCCGGCAGTACTGTCGATCTGCTGGAAGACCTGGGACATCAGGTGATTGAAGCGCATTCCGCCATTGAGGCGTTGCGGCTTCTTGAAAGTGGCTTAGCTGCTGATCTTTTAATAACCGACCACGCGATGCCAGGAATGACAGGAATCGAATTGGCCCGAGAAGTGCGCCGCCAATATCCTCGACTTCCGATCTTGCTTGCGACGGGGTTCGCTGAACTGGAAGGAAGCGAAGTGGTAGACGTCGCACGTCTCGCGAAACCTTACACGCAAGCTCAACTTGCGACGGAGATCGCGCACCTCCTGCCGAATGGAAGGGATGGCTTCTAATGCCGCTCAGCGGCAGCGTGCACCTGCCGGGTAGACGGATTTCGAGCCGTCCCTTCAGGTGGTTTGTGCGCGCGCCGTAGAAAAGCGGCGCTGCGGCCTTCCGCCGGGCGTCCCCCATTCGATGACGAGTGGGGGTAGTGCCTGAAACGCCGGGCCGTTATACGCGTTCGCTCAGGCCGCCTTGGACTCGATCTGGTGCACGTTGGCCTGCGCCGCGCCATTGATGGCGATGCGCAACGGCGGCGGCGTGAACTATGTTTTTTGGGGCCCGGCGCGCGGCGAAGTTCAGCTTGTGCTTCTGCTTCTCCCAACGGGCGTTGCTTACGAGCGCCCTCCAATGCGGCCCGCTCGGCCTCGATAGCCTAGTCGAACTAGCCCAGCGAGGCTTGATTGGTTCTTCAGCTTTCTCGCCCATGAGACCGGCTCGCTAGTCTGCGGGCGGGATCGGCGGGGCCGCGTTAAGAAGCTGCGATATCGCGGTTACGATCTGAGCAGGGGCAAAGGGCTTTGCAAGCAGTAGGCTGTTTGGGACGCCCTCGGACGCCCATTCCTCCCCGTGAGTGCCGGTCATGTAGATGATGGGCATCGTCGGATCGATCTCCCGGGCAGAGCGACCGACCTTCCATCCATCGAGCTTTCCCAGCAGGTTGATGTCGGTCACGACCGCCCGGAATTTGGATTCGTCGTCCTGCCTGCAAAAGAGTAATGGCTTCCTCGCCAGACGCCGTCAGGGTGGACGCAAAGCCGCCGTCTGAAAGAGCTTCTTCGACCATAGCCCGAATAAGCTGGTCGTCCTCGACGACCAGAATCTTAACCGCATCGGTCAAAGCCAATCTCCCCCTGGCTGCCTCGTCGCAGTCGCGCGGCAGGGTAAGACGTGGTGGAACAGTAAGTTCCATAATTGAGATCCTACTAGGGTATTTTCCAGCAAGGCCGCGCCAAGCACTAGACGCTAGGAAAGAGGTTAGGCGCGTAACTTATCATGCTACAAGCCGAAGGCGGGCCAGCCAGGGTTCGAAGGGACGAGTTCATGCCAACCCTCACGGGGACAGAATCCGTGACGTCTCCCGTCGCATCGACCGGGGCAACCAGACAGGAACTTCCGTACCGGTTGAGGCAACAGTCCTTGCTGGGCGAGTTCGGCCGAACCGCGCTGCAGACCCGCGACATCGGCCAGATACTCCAACGAGCGACGCAGCTCTGTGCCCAGGGTCTCGAAACACCTTTTGCCAAGGTCCTGGAGTACATGCCGGAGGAAAAACGGTTGCTGGTGAGCGCAGGCGTCGGATGGGCGCCGGAGACGATCGGCCAGATATCCCTGGGCGTCGATCTGGAGTCTCCCGCCGGCTACGCGTTCCATACCGGCCAAATCGTCATTTCCAACCACCTGCAGGAAGAAACCCGCTTTCGAACGCCGAAACTACTGTCGGAGCACGGCATCAAGCGCGCCATCAACGTTCTCATCGCGCGGGGCGGCGAAGGTCATCTACCGTTTGGTGTTCTGGAAGTCGACAGCGCTGACTCGGGTCAGTTCGATCTCGCGGATGCTGATTTCCTTGCCGGCTTTGCGGGCCTGCTCGGCATCGCCATTGAGCGGCAGCATGCCGACGCCGAGCTCCAAAAAGCCCTCGAGCACCAAGCCATGTTGACTCGAGAGATGAGCCACCGTGTCAAGAACAGCCTGGCGTCGGTGGTAGGCCTGCTCCGCGTCCAGTCCCGCAGCGCACAGTCCGAGGAAGTTCAAAACGCGCTCAAGGACGCCGCTTCCCGCATCACGACGATCGCCCAGGTTCACGACCACCTGTGGCGCAGCACCAGGATCGGGTTTGTCGATATTGCGGACTTCGCGGGCGAGCTTTGCAGGAAGCTGCAAGAAACGCTCGCCTACAAGATTGACTGTAAGTTCGACCACCTGATGATTCCGGCGGACAAGGCAATTCCGCTTGGCCTCCTGATCAATGAGCTTGTCACGAACGCGGCGAAGCACGCCTACTCCGACAAGTCCGGCGAAATCCAGGTGGCGGGCGCGGGGCGCGGAGCCGATTTGCATGTCGTGGTAGCGGATCAGGGCGTGGGACTGCCGGCGGATTTCGATATGGACCAGCCGCGAGCGAGCCTGGGCTTCAAGGTGATCAAGAGCCTGCTTGCCCAACTCAATGGACGCATCGCGGTCTCATCAAACGAGCCAAAGGGCACAACAATCCAACTTGATGTGCCGCTCGATTAGAGGAAGTTCCGTCCATCCTACATCCCGGACCTGTCATGGCTTCACGAACTGATAGGCGAAGCGATCGGTCTCGCCCTTGATCGAGGGATCGAACACCTTCATCGAGTGCGGATCGTCCTTGTTCGCGAGCATTGTGCTTTCCGCGTCCAGTACGAAGCCGGCCGCCTCCACCTCCTCGCAGTGAGATTCATGCACTCGTGGATGCCAACGGCCTGCCGGTCCGGCTGGCGCTGACGCCCGACGAGGCTCACGAGAATCGGCTTGCCAGAAAGCGACTATCTTGTCTGAAGCGCGGATCGATGCAGCTTTCTGACGTGGCTACGACGCCGACTGGATTAAGGAGCTCGCCACGAAGAACGGCGCATGGGCCAACGTCCCGCCAACCCGATCTGCTTCGCTCACCGTGCACCAAGATGGTGCACCATGTTTTGCCGGCGCCCCACTGACCCGACAGCAAGCCATGCCCCACCGCTGGCATCAGCCGTTTGATTAGCCATGCCTTGAGCGGCCGCGGATCTGCATCCCCGTGTGAATTGTGAATAAAGTGCGGCAACTTCGGATCCTGCCGCGACGCCTCATCGATTTCGTCGAGATCATCCTCAATATCGTCTTCGTCTGGATCTGGCGCCGGTGTCTCCGGTTTAGGCGAAATTGGCTTGAGTATCTCCCGCGGCGCGTTTCGACAATTTTCTCGGGCGCCTTCATGCCGTCGAGCAGCGGCAACGCCCTATCAGTGTACTTGCTGGCGCTCCTGGAGATCTCGCGGGAAGTCGACCCTCTGCGAAATAGCGGCCGGCAACCTACTCGTTGCGTTGCCACACGCACGCTCGATGTTTCAGCGAGCGCCGTTCTCGTTGCGAAAGGCAGCAATGAAATCGCAACGAATTGGGTGAAACGACCGTGAACAAAACGGGACGAGGACGATCACCACACCAAGAAAGATCAATAACTTAGAATTGCTTAGCTAGGTACCGTAGATACAGGCCCTATGAGAAAACTTTTCGGTCGTTCCGTCAGTACGGTTCAACCAGAAGCATTTCGTACCGAAGTCAGCAGTTCGGACGTTAAAGTGGGTAATTCCGCATCCCTTCTTGGCCTCGGCATCGGGATGGTGCTCCAGTGCCGCTCGTAGAATCACTGTGTCATTGGCGCCAACCCGATCGCCCACGTCGTACCGGTGAAGCATGTCATTCAAATAAGCAACGGCGTCACCTCTTTTGGCGAAGTGCAGTGGGCCGAGGTCGATCGGCTTCGCGGGCATGTGAAACCTCCATTCCAATCAAGCGGTAGAATTGCTGTCCACGTCGTCGAGCGGCAGAAGCCGCTCGCG